>NZ_JTLD01000060.1 GCF_000798815.1 Alistipes sp. ZOR0009
CGGTGGAGGGATTCGAACCCCCGACCAGCTGATTACAAATCAGCTGCTCTGGCCAACTGAGCTACACCGGCAATTTCTTTTTAAGAGCGTTTGCTTTTGTTTTTAGGAGGTGTGTTTCCTTTCAAAAGCGATGCAAAGATATGGCTAATTCTCGAATCTGCAAGGGGTGAATTAAAAAAGTCCGAGGTTTTTTCGGACTTTTTTAATGGACTTTTGACCCTCAGTAACTTAAAAGTTGAATATTTTTTCGTGATTTTCCATCTCGTTCTGCAATGCCACCATTTTAATGGCGGTGATTGCGGCTTCGTCCCCTTTATTGCCGTGTTTTCCTCCCGAACGGTCAAGAGCCTGCTCCTGGTTTTCGGTGGTAAGCACTCCGAATATTACGGGGATGTTGTAGTTAATGTTGATTTGGGTGATTCCTTGTGTTACACCTTGGCAAATAAAATCGAAATGGCGGGTCTCTCCTTGGATGACACAGCCTAGGGTTATAATGGCGTCAACTTCGGTGTATTCTGCCATAAATTGGGCGCCTATGGTTAGCTCAAAGGTGCCTGGCACTCGCTTAACGATGATGTGCTTTTCTGTTGCTCCGTATTTTAGTAGGGTGGATGTACAACCCTCAAGAAGCTTGTCTGTAATTTCGCTGTTCCATTCAGCCACCACAACTCCAAATTTCATCGACTTAGCCGAAGGTATTTCACCTTTTACGGAGGATAGGTTTTGTAAGTTTGTTGCCATAATCGCAGTTTATTTTATTTCAAAAGATACAAAAAAAAGTATCAATCTCGCAATTGATACTTCCTTTTATAGTGGATTAAAAAATCTACTTGTTTAGATTTAGCTTTGCACGTGTAATGTACTTGTCAACTTCGCCAGCTTCTGGAGACTGAGGGTAGTCTGTCTTTACGTTTTCGTAAATTTTTAGCGCTTTTTCCCAGTTTTCTTGCTCTTCGTAAACGGCGGCAGCCTTAAATAGGAAGGTTGGCGTGGTAAAGTTGTTGCTGTTTAAGCTAGCTGCTTTTTCGTAGGCGCTAGCGGCCTTGTCTAGCTGCTTTAACTCTACATAAGCGTCTCCTTTTGCACCTTCAGCAAGAGGGCCTAGAACGATATTGTCGGAAGAGTAGTCGTTTAGATAGTCAAGCGCCTTTTGGAATTGGCCAAGGTTTAGCTCGCAAATACCAGCGTAAAAGTTGGCTAGATTTCCGGCCGTGGTAGACCCAAATTCATCTACGATTTTAGCAAAACCTGCATCTTGCGCATTTCCTTCCAATGCAAGCTTATAGTTTCCTTGCTCAAAAGTGCGTTGCGCACCAGCCATTTGAGCAAGAGCTTCTTTTTCTCTTGGTTGAGAAATAAGTTTCTTATATCCAAAGAATAACGCAACAACAATAACAATAGCAGAAAAGCCGTAGATTAATGTTTTTTGGTATTTTTCAATGAATTGCTCTGTCTTGGTTAGAGCACCTTCAATAGCCTGAAGGTTTTCTTCTTGGTGCGATTGTTTCTCGTGTGACATATAATTAATCTGTTTATTCGTCAAAATTAGGTTAGCAAAAGTAATTCTTTTTAAATAATATGGAAATTTTTAGGCACCTTTTGTCATCCAACATTTTGTGCTTACTTTTACTCGTACTATGCTCTACCTTTTAGGTTTTACCATTTTTGTGATTAGCTTTGCAGCCTATGTTTTTAACACGAATAAGCCTCGTTAACTTCAAGAATTTTGCAAACGCCGAAGCCGACTTCTGCCCGAAAATTAACTGCTTTGTGGGTGATAATGGCGTTGGTAAGACTAACATGCTCGATGCCATTCATTTCTTGTCGATGTGTAAGAGTGGTTTACAGGTTCCCGACACGCAGTGTGTAAAGCATGATGAGCCATTTTTTGTTCTAGATGGTGTATACTCTAAAGATACTGCCGATGATAAGATTTACTGTGGTTTTAAGCATGGAGCCGGGAAAATTATCAAGAAGAATGGTAAGGAGTACGATAAAATAGCCGACCACATTGGGCAATATCCGTTGGTTCAGATTTCTCCTGCCGACAATAATTTGGTTCAAGAATCTGGTGATGAGCGTAGGCGCTTCATGAACATGGTGCTTTCGCAAATCGATAGGAGCTATTTAAACGCATTGCAGAAGTACAATAAGCTGCTGGCAAATAGAAATAAGCTGCTTAAGTCCGACTTCTCAAGTAGGTCTTCGTATGAGGTTCTTGATGTAATCGACTTTCAAATGGACGAAGTTGGTACCTATATATATGAGGCTCGCCAAAAGTTGGTAAATAACCTGCAGCCCATTTTTGATAGCTACTACGCTTCAATTTCTGAGTCGAAAGAGGTTGCTAGCATTCGGTATGTAAGCCATCTATCAAAAGGAAGGATGAAGCTGTTGCTGGAATCCAGCTATGAGAAGGATAGGATTCTTCAGCACACATCTGTTGGCATACATCGAGACGATATTGACTTGCAGCTGAATGGCTATTCTGCAAAAAAGATGGGATCGCAAGGGCAGCAAAAGACGCTATTGATATCCCTCAAGTTGGCTCAGTTTGAATTAATGAGGCAGGCCTCTGGTGTGAAGCCAATTTTATTGCTTGACGATATTTTTGATAAGTTAGACCCTCATCGGGTTTCTAAGCTGATAGAGCTGGTGGCGCATGATCAGTTTGGACAAATATTTATTACGGATAGCAATAAGCATAGGCTGGAGGATGCTCTAGGCATGCTTTTGGATGAGGCTTCGCTATTTACTGTCGAAAAAAGTACCTTAACAAAGAAACTGATATAAGTATGAAACCCGGGAAAACATATACTATTGCGGATTTACTCAAGGGTATATTCAAGGAAAAGCGATTCGAAGAAGGGCTATTAAGTGCCCAGATTAAGCGGGAGTGGCCAGAAATTGTCGGTGTAAAGGTTGCTTCTGTAACAGGATCGATGTGGGTAAAGGGGAATGTCCTTTTTGTTGAAGTGAAGTCGTCAATTATTCGTAGCGAGCTGAAGCTAATATCAGGAGAATTGGTAAAGGCAATTAATAGGCGTCTGGGCGAAAATGCCATTAACGACATGGTGGTTCGTTAATGGCATGTTATGCGGCTAAAAGCTTACTTCATTTTCTGAAAAGAAGAATCTAACTTCTTTTTGAGCATTTTCGTCAGAGTCTGATCCATGTATGGCATTGATTGATACGGTCTCTCCGTATAGGCGGCGAATAGTTCCTTCCGCCGCTTCTTGTGGGTTTGTTTTTCCAATTAGCGTACGGAACAGCTCAACCGCATTGCTCTTTTCAAGAGCCGCAACTACAATTGGCCCCGATGTCATAAAGTTTACCAAGTTTTCGAAAAAAGGCTGTCCCTTATGTATTCCGTAAAAATCTTCTGCTTGCTCTCTTGTTAGCAGGGTATCTTTTCTGGCAATAATACGAAAACCTTCCATTTGAATTTTATCAAAAATGGACTCCGTGTAGCCTTTTCTTACCGCGTCGGGTTTAATAATTGTAAATGTGATCTTTCCGCTCATCTTAAATTGTTTAATGCCTAGTAAAGGTATAAAATATTCGAGGCAACCAAAAGAAATGGTATCTTTAGACCGGTAAAAAAACTGTAAAGTGATTGATAATAGTAAGCTAGAGGCGTTAAAAAAGCTGATTGAAGGAGCAACCTGCATAACTATACTAACTCACCCAAATCCAGATGGCGATGCGGTGGGGTCCTCGGTTGGTTTACGGTTGCTTTTGAAGGCGTTAGGTAAGGAGGTTTATTCGGTTGTTCCAAATTCTTTTCCCGAATTTTTAGGATGGATGGAAGAGGCCAATCAGTGTTTGAACTACGAGCAAAATCCTCCGCTTGTAGAGGAGGTGTTAAGCAAAACAGACCTTATTTTTTGCGTAGATTTTAATTCGATATCCCGCCTAAACGGATTAGGCGAACTTGTAAAGCAGTTCGGCATTCCTAAAGTTCTTATAGATCATCATCTTTTTCCAGAGGATGATTTTGTACTGCAGTTCTCCGATTTGACAGTTAGCTCTACTTCGGAGTTGGTGTACCATATTGCGAAAGAGCTTGGCCTGCGATCGCATCTAAGCGTTGGCGCAGCCGAAGCCTTGTATACAGGTATTATGACCGATACAGGCTCGTTTAGCTATGCGAGTTCAAATCCGACTACCTTTCATGTTGTTGCCGATTTGTTGGAGTTGGAGATTAATAAGGATAAAATACATCAAACTGTGTATAATACCTTTTCGGAGGAGCGTATGAGGTTGATGGGATACTGCCTTAGCGAAAAAATGGTAGTGTTTAAGTCGTATAAAACGGCATACATTGCGCTTACCTTAAAGGATTTGAATAAGTTTAAGTATAAGTCTGGAGATACGGAGGGTATTGTCAATCTGCCACTTTCTATACATGATGTGAATGTTTCGGTTTTATTCACCGAACAGTCGGATGGATCTGTAAAAATGTCGTTGCGATCTAAAGGCGAATTTTCGGTGAATGATTTTTCCCGAAAATATTTTTACGGAGGCGGCCATAAGAATGCTGCGGGTGGAAGAATGAGCATGAAGATGCCCGAACTTCTTAAGTATTTCGAAATTTGCGTAAGGGATAATGCTGATGAAATTTGTAAAAGCATTTAGCATTGTCTTTTCGATGCTGCTTGTAGCCTGTGGTAATGGGAGAGAAGAGGGGTATGTTGTACCGAAACATCGCCTAAATATGGATGGCGATAAGATGCTTCGTGCCAATCGTTACCTTATTAAAAAGGACATGGAAATCATAAAAAGTTACGTGCATAGGCACGAACTTACCATGTCGTTTTCTGACTTGGGGTACTACTATGGATTTTTGGGTAAGCAATCGCAGGGGAAATCTATAAAAAAAGGAAGTGTTGTTCTTTTTGATTATAAGATAAATGCAATTGATGGTACTATGCTCGATTCTTCGAATAATGAGCTTGGGCAAATCGTTGTAGATAAGTCGGCCGGAATCTCGGGGCTGCATGATGGACTGAAGAAGTTGAGGGAAGGAGATAGCGCAATTTTTATATTTCCACCGCATTTGGCATACGGCCTGATCGGTGATGGTGATAAGATTCCTTCTCGTGCTACCCTTGTTTACCATATCAAAATAAAAAGTGTTGAGTAGGGCACAATAAAAAGGCTCGATTTGCTGTTTATATTAGGTAATTTTATCGTTCTTAAATGCAAGACGGAATGATTTATGAAGAATATTCCTACATTTGGGAACCAAAATTAGAGCTATAAGCTAATCAGCAGTTACCAAAAAAAATGTTGATGAGATTATTTTCGCATACTGGTTTATTCTTTGGATGTTTGATTTCGGCTTTCCTTTTGCAGTCGTGCCAAAAGGAGACGGTATCTCGTTCTCTGGAAAGCCAACTGCAGCTGATGGATTCGTACATCGCTACAAAAAAGTTGAAGGATAGTGTCAAAGTAGAGGTTGACTACCGCTATTACCGTTTTGTAAAGGGCTCTGGCGTGAAAATAGAGGCGGGTGACAAGGTAACCCTCTCGTATGTTTTAACCAGTATCGAGTCTTCGACAAATGCGCGCGTGTATGCTACAAACATAAAGTCGGTAGCAGCCTTAAATGGACTTAAAGAGGTGGCAGACTATGTTCCTATCACCGTAGTGGTTGGTAGTAGCGGCTTATTTAAAGGATTTGACACGGGACTAAGATACCTTTATGAGGGGGATAATGCATTTATTATGTTTCCATCCATTTATGGATATGGTTCTAGCTCTATGGGAACTATTCCTCCTGATACTCCTCTTGGTGTTCGGGTTTATATTCATAAGGTTGAAAAAAAGTAAGTTTAAAGTAGAATATAATATTGCTCTATGCAAAATAGCATTAAAGTATTAGCGTTAGTAGCCCTTGCATTTGGGGCTTTTTCTTGTGCGCAAGAGTCTACTGTCTCTCAGAATGTTCTTGAAGATAGAATTGTAGATGCGTATGTAAAGCAGCATCCCGAGTGGCAAGGCAAAAAGACGGAGTCTGGCTTATACATCATAAAAACAGATGCTGTGGCTTCTGGTGCTACTCCAACTTTGACAGATTGGGTAGAGCTAAAGCTTACAGGTGAAACGTTGGATGGCAACTACTTTCAGACTACGGATACGGCTGTTGTAAGTAAACTCGGATATAGTTTAAACTTCTTTCATATTGTTCCGGACTTCCTATTTATGTCAGGGGCGATGCCACAGGGAATCAGAGAGGCGCTGCTTACCATGAAAGAGGGCGAAAAGGTGAAGATACTAATGCCTTCCTATGTTGGCTTTGGTTCGTATGGTGCCATCAAGTTTGGACAAATGGCTCTGTTGCCTAATGTGAGCGTTCTTCCTAACTATCCCGTTAAGTTTAACCTCGAGTTAGTAAAGGTTGTTTCGAAACCTCTTGTTACCGACTCGTTAAAGGTGGATAGCTATGTAAAGGCTAACCCTGGTTTCGTAGATATTAAGGATAAAAAGATTTACTTGAAGGAACTTGTAAAGGGAAGTACGGCTCTTGAAGATACTATAGGAAAAGGTACTAAGATAGGCGTATTTTATGCAGGATACTTTTTAGATGAGATGATATATAAAGCAGGGAATTTGTTCTTTAATAGCAACCAGCGACCCTACTGCTTCGATACCAATATCGAGGAGGTTGGTAAATCTTTTTATCCATATTTAGTTAATTATGGTTTGTCTAATGGAGTTCTTCAAAAATCGGATACGCTAAATTTGGAGATTAAGGATGATGGTAGTGTGGTCGCTGCAGGATCTGGAGGCTCGATGACCGAAGGTTTTAGTCTTGCTATTAAAAAAATGACTAAAAATTCTGAAGTAAATGTGGTGATGACTTCTAAATATGTATATGGAGCACCAGGACGAAGTTCTACCGACCATAAACCTTCCATTGCACCTTATGCGCCTCTTCGCTTTTACATCAAGGTTGTAAAAGTTACCAACACAAAAAAGACAACGACATAAAAAAGAAAAAGGCTGCAAGTTGCAGCCTTTTTTACGATAGTATTAGAAAAACGGTAGGCCGTTTATGAATATCGGGGACTTGCTTGCGCCAGTCTCCGATTTTTTTTGTAGCAATAAACTCCGTTTCGCAGGTGATGTCAGCGGCAATACATAGCCTTGTTTCGGGGTGGCATACCTGTAGTATGTCCTTTAGGAGGCTGGCGTTTCGGTAGGGGGTTTCTATAAATATTTGAGTTTGGCTCTCCTTTTGCGAGCGCTGCTCAAGGTTTTTTATGGCTTTTCCGCGCTCGTTTGGCTTAATGGGAAGGTAGCCTAAAAAGGCAAAGTTTTGTCCGTTTAACCCCGAAGCCATTAGTGAAAGTAGGATCGACGATGGGCCTACAAGAGGCACCACCTTAATTCCAAGCTGGTGGGCTACGGCAACCGCATCGGCACCCGGGTCGGCAACACCAGGAACTCCTGCTTCTGAGATAATACCGATGTCTAACCCCTCTTGTGCTGGTTTTAGCATGCCTCTTACATCGGTAAGGGGGGTGTGCTCGTTGAGCTCGTAGAAGGTTAGCGAGTCAATTTCGATACCCAGTTTAAGCTTGCTGATAAAGCGACGTGCCGTTCGTATATCCTCCACAATAAAGTGTTTGGTTTGCATAACGACATCCTTAACCTGCTGTGGAATTACGGAATCGATCGGGGTATCTCCCAGTGTTGTTGGGATAAGGTAAACAATTGCAGACATTGGCTGTTCTTTTTGGCAAATTTACATCAATTATAGGTACAACCGATGGGTATTATTCTTTCAGTAGTCAGAAATAGAAATTCTATACTGGTTTTAGCGGTGATTTTGGGGTTGATCTACGGCGATTATGCTCATAGCGTTAGCTGGCTTAACGTTCTTGCCCTCGGACTTTCTATGACTTTTGCCATGACGGCGCTTCCTTTCAATTCGCTACGTCCGTTTAGGAGTGTTGTGGCACCTTTGGCTTACGGAGCCTTCCTTAACTACATCCTTTTTGGGCTGATAGTTATTGGTCTTGCTTACCTCCTGATGCCCAACCAATCGCTTTATTATGGGTTTGTGGTGGTGGCGGCAACGCCGCCAGGTGTAGCTATAATTCCGTTTGCTTCTATTTTAAGGGGGGATATTCGGTATGCAATAGTTGGGGTGATTGGAGCATTCTTTGCCTCCATCGTTTTGGCCCCAGCCCTTATCTACATTTTTGCGGGTAGCGGAGGGGTAAACCCCGTTTCGCTGGTTGTTTTGATGGTGCAGCTGGTCGCTATTCCTTTTCTGATATCTAGGTTGCTCCGATGGTCAAAAATTCTTGAAAAAGTGGAGCGTGTTAGAGGCGGTATTATAGACTGGAGCTTTGCCTTCCTGATATTTGTTGCCGTAGGCCTTAACCGCGAGGTCTTTTTTTCGAATCCGTCGGTTCTTTTGGCCGTATCTGCCGTGCTTGTTGCCGCCACTTTCGTTCTGGGCATGGTGTACCAGTACTTTTACGAGCGAATCTACCAAAACAGGCCCATGGCCATCTCCCAGAACCTGCTAGCTACGATAAAGAGCAGCGGATTTTCCGTATTTACCTCCATTTCGCTATTTGGACAGGAGTCGGCAGTACCTTCTGCCGTGTTGGCGGTGGTTGTATTGGTTTATCTGCTATTTTTGTCGTTACGAGAGGAATTAAAACGGAAAGCAAGTTGAAGGTAACATTTCTAGGAACAGGCACCTCGCAAGGGGTACCCATTATTGCGTGCAAGTGCGAGGTTTGCGAAAGCGCTGATCCCCACGATAAGCGGTTGCGCTCGTCAGTATTGGTGGAGGTTGATGGTACTACGATTTTGGTCGATGCTGGCCCCGATTTTCGGCAGCAGATGCTTCGCGAGCAGGTTACCGATCTCGATGCCATCCTTCTTACGCACGAGCATAAGGACCATGTGGCCGGATTGGACGACGTACGGGCGTTTAACTACATCCTCGGTCGTCCAATGGACATTTACGCGCAGCAGCGGGTGCTTAACCACCTGAAGGTGGAGTTTTCTTACGTGTTTTCTGACAACCCCTACCCGGGTGTGCCTCAAATGCGGCTGCATCCGTTGGATGGTGATGCCTTCTTTGTCAAAAATGTGGGCGTAGTTCCCATAAAGGTGCAGCATTACCGGCTTCCTATCCTAGGGTTTCGGATAGGTGACTTTACCTACATTACCGACGCGAATGCAATAGATAGCAGGGAGAAGGAAAAGCTACTTGGAACGAAAGTATTGGTGCTAAACGCGCTTAGGCGCGAGGCGCACATTTCGCACTTTACGCTTTCGGAGGCGCTGGCGCTAGCTGCCGAGATAAAGCCTCAAGCTACCTACCTAACCCACATCTCCCATCAGATGGGGCGCTACCAAGAGGTCGTAAAGGAGCTTCCGAAGAACGTATTTTTAGCCTACGATGGACTAATGGTAGATATATAGCCGAGGTATTCAACTTCTGCTGCTTTTTTCATTCGTTACAATGCGATACCGAGAGCATTCGCCAGTAAAATAGAGAAATAGGCAGGGAATAGGGCTGGCACGTTGGGGATGGGGCAACATTTGGCTGTATACCGCCCCTTTTGTCGCAAATTAGGCACCATTGCACGAGTATGCAGCGACATTTACGTAGGAACTGCAATGTTTTGCGCGAATATTACACATTGTATAAAATATTTAACGTTATGTTTTTATATATCGCGATATATAAAAATATATTGCGCATTTTGTAAAATATTTAACGGTATACAAAAATATATTGCGATATACACGAAAATATTGCTTCATTCGTGAAAGAAGTGGCGTTTTTTTGGCGTTTTCACTACCTGTTTTTGTTAATGTTGTGGTATGTGTAAAATATATGGCAAGATACGGGCTCAGTTATGCGCTGGGGGAAATTAGAAAACGGTTGGTTATTCGGTTGTAACAAATATGAAAACGAGCCTGCGGTTGGCAAGGCTCGTTTGCTGTTTTTTTGCGTAGAGAGGAACTAAAGTGCCATCCCTCCCGATACTTCAATACGCTGTCCGTTAATCCAGCGTGCTTCGTCGGTACAAAGGAAGGCTACAACGCCACCGATATCGTTGGCCATGCCCACTCGGCCTAGCGGGTTCTGCTTCTTTACAAAATCTTGCAAGGCAGGCGTGTTGCGGATGATTGCTCCGTTAAAATCAGTCTGAATAGGCCCAGGAGACACCGAGTTTACGGTAATCCCCCTGCTACCAACCTCCATTGCCAGGTATTTGGTAAAGGTATCGAGGGCGCTTTTGGCCGATGCGTAAACGGCGTATCCGGGTACCCAACTACGTGTGGCGCCGGAGGTTATGTTTACCACTCTTCCGTTGTTGTTGAGCAGCGGAAGCAGCTTTTGGGTTAAAAAGAAGTTGGACTTGAAGTGAACGTTCATCATCTTGTCAAAATCATCTTCGGTAACATCAGCAATGTTAATAGAAGCCCCAATTCCAGCATTATTTATCTGGTAGTCGAAATGGGTGGCGTTCCACTTCTCCCGAATTGCCTTGGTAAACTCGTGCACAAAGTTTTGGGTGTTATCCACCTTGCTGGTGTCTAGCTGCAGGGCAATGGCCTGCTGTCCGAGCGCTTCGATCTCTTTCACGACCACTTCTGCAGCATCTTTGCTGGTATTGTAGGTTATTACAACGTGGTTGTTGTTTTTGGCAATGCTCAGGGCGATATCTCGTCCTATACTACGGCTGCCTCCGGTTACTAGTGCAATTTTATTCATTTTTTATATGGTTTACTGTTAAGCGCCTGTAATGCTTCTATTACGAGGTGTCGCATTTTCGCTTGGTAAATACTTATGGATAAAAGGAGGGCGAAACAAAAGCTTTAGCGTTGTCGCGCTATACGAGCTTGGGTTTGCTATCCGAAATGTACAATCAAAAGTTGAAATGAAAATTTCTTTGCGAGGAAGAAAAATTGTTTAAGTAAAAATTAGCTGTATTAATAAAATTGTTAAATTAGGGCTGTTGATGCATTCGCTTTTTAGCTTACTTAATAAAATATTTGTATGACAACTAAGGTGCAACATGGAAAAAAGAAGGTGGCCAAGAAGAAGGCTACCGTAACGGAACGATTGGCTAGGTTGTTTATGCTTGCCATGGCAGTGGGTATTGCTTTTGCCATTGTATACGTAGTTTACAGCCGCTTCATATAGCTTTATGCTTTTAGTTTATAACGCTTGGCAATAACATTGCATTAAATTTGTTCTAAGTCTGGCAGGTTGGTACCCCCCAGACTTTTTCGTCTCATTATTTTATCGCATGGATGTAGGCGTTAACGTCGAACTTCGATTTGCACCCGTTGTAGTTCATGTAGCGTATTTTACCAAAAATTGGGCGCGGAAACCAAGCCCTGTCGTGTACGCCTCCAATACTCCACGCTATTCCTGCATATCCGTTAGGGTCGCGCCCATCCAACGAGTATTTGTCGTTTAGGTAGATGGCTGTTTGCATCGCTTCTTCGGCAGAGGGGGTCCACTCTAGCAACTTTTTTGCCCAGTACATGCGCATGTAGCCGTGCATTTTGCCGTGTACTACCATCTCCTTTTGGGCTGCATTCCAAAGTGGATCGTGTGTTTGGTAATTTTCAAGCTGATTTCTTGTGTATAAGTATTCTCGTTCATCTAACCGATGCAGCTCTGCATCTTTTTGAGCCCATTCGGGAAAGCCGGCTGGGGTGTCGTAGCTTGGATTGTAAAAGCAGAAGTTGTCGGAAAGTTCGCGCCGAACTATAAGCTCTTCCAGAAAGGCTTCAGTATCGGGAGAGGAGGCGTGTCTTTTTATTACCTCTAAGGCTATGCGTTGGGCGCTTATTTGCCCGAAATGAAGGTAGGGAGAGAGGTTGGATTGCCATTTTAGGGTGGGGTTGTTCCTTTTTTCGTTGTAGCCGATTAGCTTACTGTTAATAAAGTCAGATAGTAGCCGGGTGGCAGCACTTTCGCCTGGTGTAAGCCAGCCTATGGGAGTAACTAGCCTGTCTACCGAAAGCTGCTGGTAAATCTTGTCCCAAGCGATGGGATGCAGCCCGTTTGGCCAGCATTTATCCTGCTTTTCTAGCTTAGGGAAATCGGTAAGCATTCCGTCTAGCATTTTTTTGATTTTTGGGCGTAAGGTGTAGGCCCCAAATTCAACTTTTTGAGAAGCGACCCTGCAGGGGACGATGTTGTGCGCATCCACCTCGAAATGGGTAATTCCATCCATTTCGTTTATCTCCTTAATCCATTGCTGCTTTATTTTTAAGGGATCAAAATCGGAGATGACAATGCTTACATTATTATCTTGTATGAAATTTTGTAGGGCGTTGGATGGAGATGCGTCAAGCAGAATGTAGAAGGGGATGTTGAGCTCATTTAGCGTGTGCTCTATCTCCATCAATCCTTTTAGCATAAAATCATAGTGGCGAATGTTGGCCAACGGGTAGGTTGGGGTGAGCGTAAAGACAACTGCAAATGGGAGGTCTTGCTCTTTTGCAATTTGCTGAGCGTAGATAAGCGCCCAGTTATCGGCGGTTCGCTGATCTCTGCTCATGCGGTAAATAATGCAACCATCGACCTTTGCTGCTGCTTTATGAACAAAAATTCTTCGTTTATCTACCATTATTGTACGATATTAGGGTGAATGCAAAAACCTACTGGTGCGTCCAATAGGTTTTGCTATGCGATTTGGTGTAATGCTACAAATTTAGAGAAACCAAGGGTTAATCCACTCGCTTGATCTCATTAAAATGTCGATGTACTGGGCGCGCGTGTAGGCAAATGGATCTTTGAGGTTGGAGTAGGAGAGCTTGCCTCTAAAATCTTCGATGCTTTCATATTTTTTTGAGTTCATCCAAGCCGAGATTTCTGCAAGCATAGACTTTACGTAGTCGGGCCCATTTTTGTAAACTGCACTTACTACCTGCACGGTGTTTGCTCCCGAAAGGAGCATCTTTATAGCCTCTTCTGCGGTAACCACTCCTGTTGCTGCCGATATTTGCGCCTGTATCCTATTGTAGAGAAGTCCGCTGTAGCGAAGCGCTAACCTTGCATCGTCTGAGCGGCTAAAAACGTATGTTTGCTTCATGCGTTCTTCCTCAATGTCGATATCGGGCTGATACATGCGGTTAAATAGGACAAAGGCATTAACACCGAACTTGTCCATTCGGGCAATCACCTCCAGCGGGTTTCCGTAGAATGGGCTTAGCTTAACGGCAAGCGGTATTTTTATTTTGGATTTTACATCTGCAACAACTTGTAGCTGGCTTTCTATAATTTCGGCACCAGTTAGCTCAAAGCGAGAAGGAGAGGAGTAGAAGTTTAGCTCTATCGCGTCAACTCCAGTATCTTGCATTCTAATAGCCCAATCTACCCATGTAGAAGGTGTTATGCAGTTTAAACTTCCAATTATGGGTATGGTTAATGCTTGCTTTGTTTTCTTTAGCTTGTGTAAATGGCCTCTGGGACCTGCGTGATGCAACTCTGGGAAAATGCGGACCATTTCGGGGTGGCGCTCGTTGTATGCTTCAAGATCATTGTCTAGCTCTAGCTCTTCTAGCTCAATTTGCTCCTCAAAGAGCGTTTTAAATACAATTGCTCCAACACCAGATTCTTCCAACTTTTTTAGCCTGTCGATATTGTCGCTAAGGTTGCTGGCTCCTATAACGATAGGACTTTTTAAATCTAAACCGAGGTAGTTTACTTGTAAGTTTGCCATGTCGTACTAGTTGGTGGTTAATTACTGGGGATTGTTGCTTTCTTAAACGTATTTTGAAGGATGTTGTTCGGAAATACAAGGAGGTATGCTATATTTGCTGGATTTTTGTCCTAGCGCAAAATCGGCAGATAATTATTAGTTTAACCAGATTATTAAATGAGCAAGCAAGCCGAGTTTGATTTATCACCGCAGCGAAGGGTCGTTGTTGGTGTTCAGTTTCTTTTTGTAGCCTTTGGTGCTACGGTACTGGTCCCATTACTTGTCGGTCTCGACCCGTCAGTCGCTTTATTCACAGCAGGAGTAGGAACTTTAATCTTTCAGCTAATCACTAAAGGTAAAGTTCCTATTTTTTTGGGCAGCTCTTTCGCTTTTATAGCACCAATTCAGAAAGCTACGGCTCTTTATGGGTTGGCAGGTACGCTAAGTGGAATGGTGGCTGTTGGTGCTGTTTACGGGCTTGTTTCTGCGCTTATTAAATGGCGTGGTGTTGATCTTGTTAAAAGATTATTTCCCTCATCGGTTTATGGGCCGGTTATTATTCTTATAGGGGTATCTCTTGCGCCCGTAGGCGTCAAAATGGCATCATCCAACTGGCTTTTAGCATGTATTTCTCTTTCGGGGGTTATTGTTGCGCTGATGTATGGTCGTGGTTTAATAAAGCTTATTCCTGTTTTTATTGGCATCATAGTTGGCTATGTGGTCGCCATGTTTATGGGGCAGGTCGATTTTTCAATTATCCAAAATTCTCCATGGATTTCCTTTCCAAAATTTATAACGCCAGAGTTTTCGATCGGGGCAATTCTTTACTTAATACCCGTAGCATTGGCACCGATAGTCGAGCATGTGGGTGATGTGTATGCGATTAACGCGGTTACTGGAAAAGATTTTGTGAAAGATCCAGGTCTGCACCGTACGATGTTAGGTGATGGTGTTGCTTGCACTGTTGCTGGTTTTGTAGGTGGCCCTCCTGCAACAACTTATGCCGAAGTAACGGGCGCAATTGCATTGACAAAAGTTTTTGATCCACGCGTGCTCACAATCTCTGCATTTACCGCAATTGTATTTGCATTCTTTGGAAAGGTAAACGGCTTTTTGAAATCTATTCCCGAAGCGGTGCTTGGGGGAATCATGCTTATCCTTTTTGGCATTATTGCGGCTATTGGTATCAAAACAATGGTGGTAGATAAGCTGGATTTTGCTAAATCTCGCAACCAGATTATTGTCGCTCTTATTCTTACGGTAGGAATTGGCGGTGTTGCATTAAAGATTGGGGATTTTGAGCTATCCGGAATTGGTCTTGCTGCTATAGTTGGCATTGTCTTAAACCTGATTCTTCCAGATCCGGAACGGAAGAGTGGTCGCTAAAAAAATAAAAGTAGAGAACCTGATAGAAATTCTATCGGGTTCTTTTTTTATGCTAAATTTACTCAAGGTTTATTTTTGAATATTCTAAAAAATGGTGCATATGGATCTGCAATCTGAAGTTTTTCAACGAAAAAAGTTTCCAACGATAGCAAATTTTTGGGGGATTTTTGCTTTGTTAATACTGGCTTCTGCCGTAATAGGCGGCACACTCGCATTGCTGCTACCGGGAGATAAAGGCGTTTCCTTGTTTTTGGGATACTCTGTCCCTTTCGTTATTGCAATAGTAATATTGCTGATGATTCAGAAGCATGAGTTTGATGCAAAGTTTTCTAGCTTGTTTGGTAAGTTTGATTTACAAATTGTACCCTACTTACTTCTATTTGTTTTAGGATTTGGTTACGTTGCTCAGTTTGTTACCGAATTAATTCCGATGCCAACTTGGATAAAAACGTATTTCGAAGGCCTTTTTCAAGTTAATATTTGGACGTTTCTTTCTGTATGTATTGCTGCTCCTTTATTGGAAGAAATTTTGTGTAGAGGAATCTTGTTGCGCTCTTTTCTTATAAACTATTCGGTGAAAAAGGCTTTATTTTGGTCTGCATTTTTCTTTGCAGTACTTCACCTAAATCCTTGGCAGGCAATCCCTGCATTTGGGTTGGGATATTTTATGGCTTGGTTGTTTTATAAGACTAATTCGTTAATACCAGCAATACTGGTTCATTTTCTTAATAATTTTATCAGTTATGTAAGTGCTTATTTTTTTGAAGATAAGCTTAATGATGTTGGAAGTGAAGTTGGTTGGTCGCTAAATGTTGCCTTCCTACTTTTAGGCTTGGGGCTTGTAATCTTTAGTTTTTATAGAGTAAATAAAACTCTAAAAGGAACAGAAAAAGGGAATTTGTGATAGATAAAAAGAGAGGCGTAAGCCTCTCTTTTTCGTTGTTACTTATACTTTTCTTTAATGTAGTTGTCTATTGCTTTTGCAGCTGTTCGTCCTGCTCCCATGGCTAAAATAACAGTTGCGGCTCCTGTAACTGCGTCACCTCCAGCAAAAACACCTTCTCTAGTTGTTTTCCCAGACTCGTCAGCAATGATACATTGCCATTTGTTAAGATCTAAACCGGGTGTTGTTGATGAGATAAGTGGATTTGGAGATGTTCCTAACGACATAATAACCACATCGGTATCGACTGAGAATTCAGAATTTGGCATCTCTATAGGTCTTCTTCTTCCAGAGGCATCGGGTTCTCCAAGTTCCATTTTTATACACTTAATGGATTTAACCCAACCTTTTTCATCACCAACAATCTCTGTGGGGTTTGTTAGTAGATGAAATATAATACCTTCCTCTTCAGCATGGTGCACTTCCTCAACTCGGGCTGGAAGTTCTGCTTTGGAACGTCTGTACACGATGGTAACTTCAGCACCGAGTCGAGCTGCTGTTCTTGCAGCATCCATTGCAACATTACCTCCACCAACAACGGCTACTTTTTGTCCTACGTAAATAGGGGTGTCGTAACTTTCGTCGTAGGCTTTCATTAGGTTATTTCGAGTGAGAAATTCGTTGGCTGAAACAACACCATTCAGATTTTCACCTGGAATACTCATAAATTTTGGAAGCCCTGCTCCTGAACCAACAAAAATTGCATGGTAGCCTTCGTCTTCTGTTAGTTGGTCTATAGTAACCGTACGTCCAATTACTACGTCGGTCTCAATTTTAACTCCAAGTTTTTTTACATTGTCTATTTCTGCCTTTACAACGCGTTCTTTGGGTAACCGGAATTCGGGAATTCCATATTCAAGAACACCTCCAGGTTGGTGTAAGGCCTCAAAGATCTTTACTTCATAGCCCATTTTTGCAAGGTCGGTAGCGCAAGCTAATCCAGCAGGTCCGCTTCCTATAACTGCTACTTTTTTGCCATTGGGAGTGGTCGTTTCTGCTAAATTTAAATGGTTATCATTGGCATAATCACCAACAAATCGCTCTAACTTGCCAATGGCAACTGCTTCTCCTTTTATACCGAGTATGCAGTCTCCTTCACATTGGGTTTCTTGAGGACATACGCGGCCACAAACGGCGGGTAGGCTGCTATCTATGGAGATAATTTTTGCTGCTTCCTCGAAGTTTCCTTTGGCTACTTCTTGTATAAAAGCAGGTATATTAACTGATACAGGACAGGAGTTAACGCATTTAGGTTTTTTACAGTTGAGGCATCTGGTCGCTTCTAGCATTGCCTCTTTCTTGTTGTAACCGAAGCATACTTCCTCAAAGTTTGTTCTTCTAATATTGGGATCCTGCTCACGAACGGGGACTCTTGGTATTTTATTTGCCATATGTTTTCAATCTATTTTTCGCAACGACATGAATCGCTTTCAGATTCTTTTTCTTGTTTTCTCAGTTTTTGTCCTTCGGCCGACTTGTACATAACTTGGCGTCTCATTGCCTCTTCAAAATTTACAAGATGTCCATCAAACTCAGGGCCATCTACGCATGTAAATAAGGTTTTATCGCCAACTGTAACACGGCAGGCTCCGCACATTCCAGTACCGTCAACCATAAGTGTGTTTAGCGATACAATAGTTTTTATGCCATACGGTTTTGTGGTCAGCGCCACAAACTTCATCATAATCATAGGCCCAATTGCCACAACTACATCGTATTTTTTGTCCTGATTTTCGACTAAATCTTTTAGAACATCGGTAACAAGGCCTTTCGTTCCTGCAGAGCCATCGTCAGTTGCAATGTATAGGTTTTTGGCAACAGCCGACATCTTGTCTTGAAGAATTAGATGTTCTTTGCTTTTAGCGCCGACGATAACGTCAACATCGACACCATTTTGGTGAAGCCATTTAACTTGAGGGTAAACAGGAGCTGTTCCGACGCCTCCTGCAACAAAAAGAATTCGCTTTTTCTTTAATTCTTCGGCAGGTTCATGAATAAATTCGCTGGGTTGTCCTAAAGGTCCTACAAAGTCGAGGAAAAACTCGCCTTTTTCTTTCCCGCAAATAAGGTTTGTAGAAGCACCTACCGTTTGCGTAACAATAGTTACGGTTCCCTGTTCGGCATTGTAATCACAGATAGTTAAAGGTATACGTTCTCCTTTATCGTGCACTCTTACAATTAGGAATTGACCTGGTTGAGCCGCTTTGGCAACTCTAGGTGCATAAACATCCATGAGGTAAATGTTGGGTGCTAGGAGTGTTTTCTTGGTTATTTTGAACATTGTTAGCTCGTTGGTTTTGTTTTTGTTAATGCAAAAATAATTGTTTAAATGAAATCCTTTTGAGAGGCATGAACTATAACTGCAAAATGGAATCATTCTAATTTATATTGCAGTGTATGCTGATGAATGTAAGATGTTAAAAATGGCTACATAGCATTGGATTGTATTATTAATTCGTTTAGGTATTGATATTTACAAACTTTTGATGTATATTGTAATATTAGATTGCAAAAGATGGTTTAAAAGACCCACCATTTTAGAACACACGGTTAAGTTTGGTGTTTGAAATATAAGCACACTGTAAACCATTAGCGGATGTCAGTTATTAGCAGAAGAAGCAAAGTGCTTACCATTTTAATCGTTTCTTATGAAGGCGAAAGATATGGTCCTCGTCGTAGGTGAGGATATTGACTACATAACTGCATTGAAAGAATCGATCCTCGAATTTGGCTACGAATGCCATGTTGCCAACTCGAGCAAGGAAGGGTTGCAGAAAGCCTTTGATTGCTCTCCCGATTTAATAATTTACCATGCTGAAAATCAGTATTTCAGAACTTTTGATTTTTTTAATATTCTTAGAGAAAGTAGCCTTACCTATGATATTCCATTCGTAATGATTGCTGAAAATATCAGCAAAGAAGAGTTGCAGTTTGCTCTCGAAATTGGAGTAGATGGAGTATTTGAGAAGGTATTGCGCCTCGCTGATATGCAAAGAATTGTTGATGGGCGTATTAAAAAATATGTCAGAATTAAGCGTGAATCTGAAAAAGATTTTTTGAGATCTTTTGATTTAACATCATCTCCTGTTGTAATTTATAATGCAGATTTTAAAGTTGTAAGTTCAAATGAATTATTTTCCAATTCTTTTGAAATCGACGAAACTAAGCCAATTTGGGAAAATTTGGGGTTGAATAGAGATCTTTTTGTAAGGCTATCCTATAAAGTTTTTGCGAATTACGATGGGCAAGAATCCTTTTCTCACTACATAGCTGTTAATGGGGTAGAAGAAAAATATAACATCGTTTTAAGTAATCTAAATGCGATTTTCGCAAAACGTTGCGTTTTGATGGTTTTTAATAATGACTGTTTGGACAAAAGTAGCGCGAATTCTGATGTTGAAAAACGGCATTTAACTTCAAGTAGAAATGGAAATGAGTTGGTGGGCAATCGTATCAAGTTTACAAAGCGCCAGCAGGAAGTTTTAGAACTATCTATTTTGGGGCTACCAATGAAGCTTATTGCAGATAAACTCTTTATATCAGAGAAAACAGTTGAGAAATATAGAGCCAATCTAATGGAAAAAACGGGTGCTAAAAATATTATCGAGTTGGTAATATTTGCAATTAAAAACAAGTATGTAGACGTTTAAATAAAAAAGGTTTGAAAGTAGCCTCTCAAACCGTAATTGTAGTTGGTTATTTTTTAGTTGGCCCAAAAAGGGAAGGTTCCTCCTGTTACTATTTGATTTCTTTCAAGATTAAAAATGTCTATTGTATAGATATTGCCATCAACCTTGCTTAGATTTGATTTATTCTCAAAAATTATTTGGCGATTATCTGGAGCAAAACGGGGATATAGATCATTTTGTCCATTGGTTTGGTTGTTATTTGCAGCGGAAATATCGGTATCTGTTGAGGTCGGATTTTGCAGATCTTTTAAGAAGATGTGGGATTGTATTTTTTCTCCATTGATGCTTAAATTCCCAGATATATCTTGCGTATAAACTAAATACTTTCCGTTAGGTGAAAAAGCAGGTGATTCGAGCATTCCAGAAATCCCACCAATTAAAAGTTGCATGTCAGATCCGTCATTATTCATGATGTAAAATTCGGATTGATAAGGCATTGGTCCGACAGTACGAACCACTATTTTTCCAGTTTCAGGGCACCAGTCAACATTTGTAAAATGGCGATTTGTGGGCGCTGTTGCCAATTTTACTTCGTTTGTTCCATCAATATTGGCAGCATAAAGCCCATCCATGTTGGTATAGATAAATTTATTTCCATGGTCATAAAACGAGTACCCGTTACCAACTGAATAGTTAGACATGTTGGGGCGTTGAGACACTCTCATAGCTCCTGTTCCATCTTTTCTAATTGTAAACACGTATGGAATATTATTTTCGTAGGAAGTAAATAGTATGTTGTTGCTGTTTTTGTAACCTATTGGTGCAAATGCGGTTGGAAGGTAGTTGGTTGTTATTTCTTCTTCGTAGGTCATGTCTGGATCAGCAGCGATGATTTCTGATAGTCCGTTAGCCGAACTTCTTGAAAAAAAAATTGCCACATTCGGTTTTTGCATGGTCGTAAATGGCCATACGCTGCTTGCTGCAACTTCTTGTTTGTTGTATACTGCTGAAACTTTCCAGTAGTATTTTGAGTTAAAATCTAACCCTTTTATCTGCAAGAGCGTATCTTTAATTCCTGTGTATATTTTTTGGATGTTTGTCCCATCTTTTATTATGGAAACTTGGTAGGTTACCGTATCTATAGGGGCTTCTCTTTTGCTCTTCCATGATAATGTAACTATGCTCTTTATACCTACGGCATTACTATCAGGAAGGGACGATGTTAACGTTACTGTTCCAACTGATGTTGATGACGGTAGCATGGCGAAAGATGCAGTCGTTGTTTTATTCTCAGTCACTGTTATCTGGGAAGAGTATTGTGTATAGCTGTATTTGTCGCCAGTGATAGTGACGGTTCCAACCTTTACGTCTGTTAGTGTATACTCTCCTTTTTGGTTGGTTACAGTTGTTGCACTCCCAGGATTGGTCGCAATTGTTACCCCTGCAAGAGGTTTTTGCGTTTTTCCATCAATAACAATCCCACTTATTTGCCCATATTGGTACAATGTAAAAGGGTCTTTTTGGCAGGCCGCTAATTCAAAAACTAGCGATGCAAGGCCTAGTATTGCTATAATTTTTGTTTTCATTTTTCTTGCTTTTTGTGGTTAGAATCCAAAATGATAAAAAAATCCGACTTTAACACCCCAGTATTGATCGTTTAGGTTTCCATATTTTACATTGTCTATTTTATCTGTGAGCATGTAATTATAAAAACCTGATAGATTTAGACTGAATTTTGGTGATATCCTGTACTTGATGCCTAAATCACCTCCTATGTAGGGGTAGATGTTCTTCCCATTATTTGATTTGTTAGGACTAATAGAGAAACAGCTACCTCCTCTAACTACTAAAATTGGCGACATTTTGTGGTAGGGGTATACTATTAGTTTAAGGTCTAATGATGCATCTAATAGCTCATTGTAAAACCCTTTTTTTACAAACATGTACTGGTAGCCAATGTTTTGGCCAAAAGAAAGGAATTTGTTAATCGAAATGTCTGAGTTTAATAAAACAAATGGTCTCCATTCTCCATAACCATAGTCTCCGTCATACTGCTGAATTCCCGAAGATAGGCCTATTCGGTATTGCCCTCCTGTTTGTTGTGGATTTGAAATATCATTCCCAAAAACGTCCATTGTTTCATTAATCCGCTTTTCGAGTGCGTAGTTGGCGATTGCAGGACTCAAGGTGTCTTTGGGATTATTTAACTGCCAGTATTTTTCCTTGATACCTTCTATGATAATTGACTGTACTGCTTTTTCTATTGCTTCTGTTACGCATAATTCGGATGGCTCATTGTAGGTAAAGCCTATTTCACCTTCAAGAAGTTTAGTAAGACTTACATATCGGTAAACATTTGCTTTTATTTCTTGAGAAAGAAGTGTTTTGGATGTGTATACAGTTTTCAGTATAGCACCACTCGTAGATGATACTGCTCTTAAATAGACAGTTACTCGATCCATTCGGTATTGAGTATTTCCTCCAATTCCAAAGTAACGAGCTCCTAGACCTCCTGTAAGAAGATTTGTTTCATAGGAAATGATGCCACCTTCTAGTATAACTCCAGCAAAGAGGAGAGGAGGTAAGTCCGTTTCTTTGCCTTCGTATTGAGCCTTACTTGATCTGATTATCTTTCTCTCGTTTAGAAGATTGTTGATATTTTCTCTTTCGATAGGAAGAAACCATCCAGATTGCTCGAGAGCACGTATAAGAATTGTAGTTGCTCCTTGTGTTACAGCAGTTGACCAGTTACTTCCTCCTTCTGCCATTTTATATTGGCCTGTTTGGTCGCGAAATTTGTAGACTGCTGCAACTATTTTTTCTTTTGGAGCAGGTAAATTTGTCAAGGTTTGTTTCATTGGAGTTTCCGGTCCCAATCTAGCTCGTTCGGGCTTGTAGGGTTGGGCCATGTATTTGGAACACCCTGCTATCATTAGAAGCATGATTCCCAATAAAACATATTTAGTTTTAGAGTTGGTTTGCATCTTTTTTTGTTTTAATAGTTTGGAATAGTTATTTGGGTTTGATTTCCTGTTGAATTATCAAAAATGGTAACAATCAATCCATTTGCTCCAGATCCAATATTTATTCGAAATTGTCCTACATTGTAAAGCCCTTCTTTTAACTTATCCGTATTCCCAAATTGTTTTTGTATGATGGCATTGGCAAGGCTATATAAAATTTGATTGTTTAGGTTTGTTGCAAAATCTTCGAGGGATGTTGCGTTGGAGGCATTGCCATTGCTGTTTTTTTGTTGATAATCCGATTGTGCTTGAGCTGATTGTAGTAGCCAACTTGCGTTTAGAGGATTACCTCCGAAAGATGGATTTGTAAATCCAAAGACGAACTGTTGGGCAAAAAGATGGCTGGTGGCAAAGCAAAATATTGCTAATAGACAGATTCTTATTGCTTTCATGGTATGTTAATTTAAAAAATTCCAGTTCCAGTTTGTTCTTTACTGCTCATTTCGAGCAGTATTTGAGCATAATTTTTAATAAACTCGGTTGCCATGGTCACTGCATCGTTTGTCGACTCCTCTAAAAGATCTTGTCTTGGTTGAAGATAGTTTGCATATATTTCAATATCATTTACTGTTATAGATATAAGGGTTGTTGTTCCCATTCCTGGTTTTTCTTCTATAACAATGACGTAATCAAATGTTTCATCAGGGATGTCAAACGTTTGGGTGAACCTGTCGTAAAATTCTTTTCCATTTCGAGTTTTTGTTTGATCTAGGATGATTCCTCCCTGTATTTCATCTTCAACGATTCCCGTTTTAAGTTGAGTTACCTTTTTTACAAGATTCTGGAGCACAGTTTGTGTATTGCTGCTCTTTTGCTTCAACTTTACAGTGTCTTGTTGAGACTTAGCAGACAAACTTGGAAATGCAAGTAGGCAAACTAGTATATATGTGTATAGTCTCATTTCCTTAAAACATTGCAGTAATCCTACATTATATAAACTGTTTTTAAGTGTATTATGTTTATTTTTTTGATGGTTTATTTTACACCAAAACCCTGAATGTATTCGCTACATTCAGGGCTCAGTTTGAAAATAAGACAATGATTAGTCCTATTAAGGGGATGTAGTATTAGCCATTAATATTTTTAGTTGTCACCGCAGTTTCCGCAGCCGTTGTTATGATGTCCGGCGCTGGTTTGAATGATGGTGCCATAGTTTTGGTAACCCATCTGAACTACCGTTACGTTGCTGCCAAAGGTTTCGCTCTTTAGGCTAAGCTTGTTGCCTACGCCAACTTGCGATACGTATAGGTCGTCGCCCTTAAAGGTAGCTGGTTCGGTTGGACAGTTCTTGCAGATACCCTTGCCGTAGTAAGCTACCGAGTTGCCAAAGCCAACTTGAGAGATCTTTGCTTCGCCGT
>NZ_JTLD01000061.1 GCF_000798815.1 Alistipes sp. ZOR0009
GCTTCGCCACGGGTGTTGGCGGATGGAATGTTTGGGGCTAAATTAGCCGTTGCTGCCGGATGAAGTTTGTTAAATGAAAAATGGGAATGGGGATAGGGTCGCGGGATATGAGATTTGAGTGGTGTGATTTGAGATTTGTGATGTGGGACTTTTTTTGTGTAGTCAATGTGCCCATCAGCTGTCGTGTACTTGAACGCTTGGAAAATGGTCGCCTATCAGCTGGGAGTAAACCCAGAAATGCCCTACCAGTGGAGCGTACCCGAAGAGAACTCATAAGCCCCAAACTAAAAGTACACTTAGTGAATAATGGGAGGCTGGGCTGTTGCCCAAAGTTCCATCTTGGGAGCTACCATTACCTTACAACGCTTACGTAAAAGGGGGAGAGGCTATGCTTACGCACTACGAAAAGGTTGCTCCACATCTTAACTAACCGCTGTATACGCGACCCGTACGTACAGTGGTGTGAGAGGTTCTCCCCGTCAGTTAGTGCTGGTGGGGCTGGCTACTCGATTGGGCGTAGTTATTTATATTATCGTTATTACGAATGGGAAATCACCTTCACCACTGATAATTGGATTTTGATTACCCTCTGTTAATTCAGTCACTTGCTTTTTAGCCATTTCAAAAACCTTGTGAGTGCTTATAACTCGTTCTCGATAATACTCATGAATATAAATTGCATTATCAATGAGTGACTTTAGAAACAAATAGTCAGAAGCACTTTCATCAATACTTGCTGCAAATAAATATAAAACCCCATCTTTTGAACTTTTTATTGCGGAATCAAATTTGGCAATTGATTCTTCTCTTGTTAGAGGTCTTTTTATATATCCACCATAAGCATATTTTGGAATCAACCGGTTTAATCTTTGTATATCAAGTTCAAAGTCTATTACATTTCTGCAAGTCTCAAGTATATGCAATTGCTTTTTACATTCAAATTGAAGTTGTCCAGGCTGAATAAATGTCTTTTCCTGAAGTTGAAAAATCTGTGTTCCATTTTTATTTGCTCCATGTCCAATTAATAGAATAATTAGATAATCAAGATCATTAAGAACATCTAATTTAGTCAATTCTCTAATTTCAGGCTCTTCTAATACATAGATTTCCGTATCAAGGTCAAAAGCACCTCCCGCATTGCTGCAAAAGAAATCAATATAGAGTTGAATGATTTTTCTATCATTAATCAATTCTATTTCGTTTTTGCTGAATCCTTTAATTATTAGTATAGATTTTTTCATAATTGTGTACAATATCTCAGTAATCGCAGCTAGCTGCGATTATTCCCGCATTACCAGCAGCTCCTACTAGGTAGGATGCCGCTTCGAAAGTAGCTAAAATCTGGCAACGTTAAACAGTGTTACGTCTTTTTTGTGTAGTCAATGTGCCCATCAGCTGATCACCACTTCGACGGTCGGAAAAATGCTAATCCATCAGCTGATGACCACTTCGGCGGTCGGGAAAATGCTAATCCATCAGCTGATCACCATTTCGACGGTTGGAAAAATGCTAATATATCAGCTGATGACCACTTCGACGGTCGGAAAAATGCTAATCCATCAGCTGATGACCATTTCGACGGTCGGGAAAATGCTAATCCATCAGCTGATCACCATTTCAACGCTTGGAAAAATGGTCATCCATCAGCTGATGACCATTTCGACGGTCGGGAAAATGCTAATCCATCAGCTGATGACCATTTGAACGCTTGGAAAAATGGTCATCCATCAGCTGATCACCACTTCGACGTTCGGAAAAATGAAAACACATCAGCTGTTTTTCATTTTCAGGAGCTCGGAGGTGGAGAGTTCTCTATTGGGTTTGACGGTTGGTTGGAGAGAGGAGGCCATTGGGCCATTCTAGAGGCTTAGGAGGAGCCTAGTGGGGGGCGATGGTTGTTGGCCCTCAATGCCGTTGGTTGTGGGCATGGAGGGCAGGAGGGGGCGCGGTAGCTTACACCTTCATGTGGCGGTCTATCTCGCGCTTGGCATCCTTCAGCTTTAGCGTTTCGCGCTTGTCGTACTCCTTCTTACCCTTGGCTAGGGCAATTTCGACCTTGGCTAGCCCGCGCTCGTTGATGTATAGGCGGTAGGCAATGATGGTAAGGCCCTTCTCCTGCGATTTGCGCTGCAGCTTGTTGAGCTCCTTGCGTTGCAGCAGCAGCTTACGGTCGCGGCGTGGGTCGTGGTTGTTGTAGGTGCCCCACCAGTATTCGGCGATGTGCATCCCCTTAATAAATAGCTCGCCCCGGTGGAAGTAGCAGAAGGCATCTACCAAGCTGGCCTTTCCTGCCCTAATCGACTTAATTTCTGTTCCTGTAAGCACTATACCGGCGGTGTAGGTTTCCAGAAATTCGTAGTCGTGGCTGGCTCGCTTATTTCGTATGTTGACTTTTGGTTTATCCATTATCTTGTTCTCAAAAAAAGGAGGAGAAAAACTCCGAATGGCAAATATAGCAAAATAGAGGCTAAAAAAGCGAAGGTGTAGGGGGATAAGGCTTCAACTTGGGGCGTTTTTTATGGGGATGGGGCTGGTGGTATGGGCGAAGCCCGTGCTTAATGGGGGGTGACGGTTATGGTGCTGGACGGCAGGTAACAAAAAAGCCGAGATGGCTCTCGGCTTGTATCTTGTAAGGTTGGGTGGCTAGAAGATGATGGCTAGCAGCCCCTGTACTATTAGGTGGGTAACCAAAATAATCCCCACAAAAATTAGTACGGTTAGCACGGTGTAGCCCAAGCGCTGCTCGGTAACGGTTCCTAGCACCGGCTTAAAGCCTAGCCAAAGCACGTACAGCGAGTAGAAGCTTACCAGGCGCATGATGCCGTTTAGGGGCTCTATCAGGTGTCCTACAATCATAAAAAGGAAGTAGGGCGCTAGCGCAAAAATGGCCAGCTTGGTAGATAGGGTGAGGTCTTTGGTGGAGTCAAAGTTTACCGACAGCCTCTCTATGGCGTACGATAGGGCGATGGCCGCACCACAGGGCACCGAAAAATCTACCAGCGTTTGGATGATGATCTTCGCAAAGCTATCGTTGCTGGTCCATATAAGCATGCCAACAAAGGTCGATAGCGCGTAAATGGTGCAGTAGGGGATGAGGTAGTTTTTGTAGAGGGCATCCCGTTGGATGTTCTCATCGCGAATCTCTTCCCACTCCATCTTCGGATTCCGAAGGAGATTAAAGGTTCTTCTCCAAAGTAATTTAAGGTTCATTGATGCTTACGTTAAAAAAAGCAGTCAAAAATAGCCTATTTTTGTGTAATCGTTTCATGTTTTTCAGCATTTAGCAAGCTATGTATCAAAAAAAATACGATCTGATCACCATTGTAGGCCCAACTGCTAGCGGAAAGACCACCTTAGCCGTCAATTTGGCGCTGCAGCTCGGTGGCGAAGTGCTTTCGGCCGACTCCCGCCAAATCTATCGGGGGATGGATATTGGTACCGGAAAAGATCTTTCGGAGTACGTTGTTGGGGGGCGCGCGGTGCCCTACCACCTAATTGACATTGCTGATGCGGGCGTGCGCTACAACGTGTTTGAGTACCAGCAGGCTTTTTTCGAAGCCTACCACGATGTGGCCCAGCGCGGAAAGCAGGCGGTGGTGTGTGGTGGATCGGGCATGTATGTCGAGGCGGTGGTCGAGGCCTACGATCTGCGTCCAGTGCCTCAGAACGACGAGCTGCGTGCCCAGCTCGAGGGCTACACGCTCGAGGAGCTTACCGAGCAGCTGGCTCAGATGAAGTCGTTGCACAACAATACCGACGTAGATACCAAAAAGCGGGCCATCAGGGCAATCGAAATAGCCACCTACTACAGCAGCCATCCCGACGAGAAGGTGTCGTACCCCAAGCTCTCGAACATCTACTTTGGGGTAGATATTGAGCGGGAGCTGCGCCGGCAAAAAATTAGCCAGCGCCTGCGCGATAGGCTAGACGCAGGGATGGTTGACGAGGTTAGAACGCTTATAAATGGTGGCGTAACAATTGACGATTTGATATACTACGGGCTGGAGTATAAGTTTGTTGGCAGCTACCTTGCTGGCCGTATGTCTTATGACGAGATGGTGCAGGGGTTGGAGATTGCCATCCATCAGTTTGCCAAGCGGCAGATGACCTGGTTTAGGGGGATGGAGCGCAAGGGGGCGGTCATTAGCTGGATCGATGCCATGCTTCCACTTGAGGAGAAAATAGGCCTAATTCTGAGAAAATTGGAAGAGTAAAATTCCTCTTTTTATTATACTGAAGCTATAATGTCGGAATCAATAAAAAGCTATTTTTACTTCGGCATTAAACCCAAAACCCTGAAACCCGCAAAGCCTAACAGTACAGCCTATTGGTATAGCCTGTATCGTTTCTGCGAAGAGAATGAGATGCGGGTAACAGACAACCTTTGAAAAAACAACATTATTGTATGAAAAATTTTCATCTTAAAACGGCAGCAGCGCTGCTCCTTTCGCTTATGATGTTCTCGTGTGGGAAGGGTGGGCAAGAAACGGCCGATGGAGTTGCCATCGATACGGTTCTTACCAAGGAGGAAATAGCCAAGGGCGTCCTCACTCCCGAAATTATGTGGAAGTTTGGACGCGTTGGTGCTCCAGTGCTATCTCCTGATGGTAGCCAGGTGGTTTACACCATATCCTACTACAACCTAAAGGCCAACAAGGGGGTTACCAACCTTTACCTTGTGGATACTAAGGGTGGTGCTCCAAAGAAAATTACCAACGAAAAGGGGAACGAGTCGAACCCAATTTGGTCTAAGGATGGTAAGAGCATCTACTTTGTATCTACCCGCGAGGATGGCGCACAGGTGTGGAAGTACAACGTGGTAAACGAGGAGCTAACCAAGCTAAGCAATATCGTTAATGGTATTAACGGCTTCCAGATCTCGCCAGATGAGACTAAGATCGTTTACGCTGCAGATGTTAAGATGCAGAAGGTGGCCGGTTCTGAGCTCTATCCCGAAATGGAAAAGGCCAACGTGCGAATTTACGATAGCCTGATGTGCCGCCACTGGGATACCTGGGAGGATGGCTCGTATAGCCACCTGTTTATTGCCGAGCTAAGTGGCGATGAAATTGAGACTGGCATTGATATTACACCAGAGGCTACTTGGGATACTCCAATGGCTACCGACTACGAAATTGGAGAGGTTCAATGGAGCCCTGATTCTAAGAATATTGTTTTTGCAACCAAGATGCTTACAGGTCGCGAGTACGCTACTCGTACCAACTCCGATATCTACATCTACAACCTAGATAGCAAAAAGGTAGATAATATTAGCAAGGAGAACTTGGGTTACGACCGCTACCCAACCTACTCGCCTGATGGTAAAACTATCGCTTGGTGGAGCATGGAGACTGATGGCTACGAGTCGGACCAAAAGCGTCTATTCCTAATGGATGTGGCGACAGGTAAAAAGACTTACGCTACCGCAGGTTTCGATCAAAATGTGGAGTCGTACACTTGGAGCAACGATAGCAAGAATATCTTCTTCACCAGCGGCATCCAGGGTACCGAGCAGGTATTTAAAATGGATGTAGTTAGCAAGGCTATCAAGCAAATCACCAAGGGATACCACGACTATACTGCTTTAAGCTTCCAGAATGGGGTGCTTGTAGGGCAGAAGATGTCTATCAAGATGTCGCCAGAAATTTTTAAGGTGGATGCCAATACTGGTGCCGAGGAGCAGCTTACCTATACCAACGAGCATATCTACCGTCATATTAAGATGGGAGAGGCTAAGGAGCGTTGGGTTACCACCACCGATAACAAGAAGATGCTGGTTTGGGTGGTTTATCCTCCTAAGTTCGATTCTACCAAGAAGTATCCTGCGCTACTTTACTGCCAAGGTGGACCTCAATCTACCATTAGCCAGTTCTGGAGCTTCCGTTGGAACTTCCAAATTATGGCTGCAAACGACTATATCGTTGTTGCACCAAACCGTCGTGGGGTGCCTTCTTTCGGTCAGGCTTGGAACGCTCAAATCTCGGGCGACTACTCAGGACAAAACATTAAGGATTACCTAAGCGCCATCGACGATGTGAAGAAGGAGCTTTGGGTTGATGCTGATCACCTTGGCTGTGTTGGCGCAAGCTACGGCGGCTACTCGGTTTACTACTTGGCTGGTCACCACGAGAAGCGCTTTAAGGCGTTTATCGCTCACAACGGGATGTACAACCTCGAAAGCTTCTTTGCCGAAACGGAGGAGACATTCTTTGCCAACCACGATTTAGGTGGCCCATACTGGGATAAGAATAACAAGGTTGCGCAGCGCTCGTACGCCAACAGCCCCCACCGTTTTGTTCAAAACTGGGATTCTCCAATTATGGTTATTGTTGGCGAAAACGATTTCCGTATTCCTTATACCGAAGGGCTACAGGCATTCCACGCTGCTAAGCTAAGAGGGTTGCCTGCTAAGCTGCTGGTATTTCCCGAAGAGAATCACTTTGTAACCAAACCTCAGAATGCCGTTATTTGGCAGCATGAGTTCTTTGGCTGGTTGGATAAGTGGCTTAAGACAAAGTAAAAAAGCTGTGAAAGCGAAATAAAAAGGGGATGGCCATGTGCCATCCCCTTTCTTTATGGGTAGTATGAAGCTAATCCTTCTTTATTTCAACCAGAATCTGATCGCCCAGAACGCTTTCGCCAACCCTTGTGCTGATGGCGGTAATGGTGCCACCCTCTTCGGCTTGCAGCAGGTTTTGCATCTTCATCGCCTCTAGGACAACTAGCGGTTCTCCCTTTTCGACTTTTGCTCCCTTGCTTACAAACACGTCGATTATTTTACCCGGCATGGGCGATTTAAGCAGGTAAATATTGCTGCTTTCGTTTGCCTTTTTCGAGAGCTTTTTGCGCTTAATGGTTTCCTCCTTTCCAATAAGGAAGGTGTAGGTGTTTCCGTTGAGTAGCACGGTGCACTTGTTCTGCTTTAAATGCAGCACCTCCCCTCTGAAAACGCCCATGTCTACGTCTACAATGTAGTTCTTATTACCTGCCTGCTCGATATGGCGCTTTTTGCCAGATATGCGGTAGTCCTTCACGTCGAAGGTATACTCGTGGTAACCTGCAACTGTATATTTTTCTTTTTTATTTCCCATGGTTCATTAGCTTAGCTTGTGCCACATACGCGATATCCAAGGCGATGCGTTGGTAACTCCAACTTCATCCTCCTCAATCTTTCTTACTTCATCGAGGTATGCCTGTAGGGCAATCATGGCGGCAGCCATCTCCTCATTCTTCTCCTGGTAAAAGGTTTGGGTTAGCTTATCCTGAACGAACGAGGTGTCGATCTTTCCTCTAACAAAGTCAGGATGTCGAAGCGTTGTTTTAAAGAACGGGATGGTGGTCTTTATCCCCTTTACGGTTGATGCGTCAAGTATTCGAATGGAGTTTTCGATGGCCTCACTACGAGTTTTTCCGGTAATTATCAACTTGGCAATCATCGAATCGTACATCGTAGGGATAACCGTACCGGGTACAAATCCGGTATCTACCCGCAAGTTGGGATCTTCGGGGAAGGACATCTCGTCGATAATGCCGAAGTTGGGGGCAAAGCCAGCTTGCACATCTTCTGCGTTAATGCGGAACTCTATGGCCCAACCGTTAATGCTTAGATCGCTTTGCTTTAGCTGCAGCTTTTCTCCTGCCGCCGTCCTTATCTGCTGCTCTATTAGGTCGATGCCGCTGATGGCTTCGGTAACCGGATGCTCTACCTGTACGCGGGTGTTCATCTCGAGGAAGTAGAAGTTGTTTTGGCTGTCGAGCAGAAACTCTACAGTTCCAAGGGTGGAGTAGCCAACATACTTGCATAGCTTAATCGCCAAATCGCCCATTTGCTTGCGCAGCTTCTCGGTAAGTACAGCCGAGGGGGCCTCCTCCAGCAATTTTTGATGCTTGCGCTGGATGGAGCATTCGCGTTCAAAAAGATGAACAGCATTTCCATACTTGTCGGCGAGCACCTGTATCTCTATGTGTCGAGGATGCTCAATGTACTTTTCGATAAGCATCGCTCCGTTATTAAACGAGCTTACGGCCTCGTTTACGGCAAGCTTATACGATGTCTCTAGCTCCTTTTCCTTGCGCACAACGCGCATTCCCTTACCACCGCCACCGGCAAGCGCCTTTAGCATTATTGGGTAGCCAATCTCGGCTGCTTGTCGCTTTGCCTCCATAAAGTTGAGGATAGCGCCTTTGCTACCTTTGATAAGGGGGATGTTGATGGTGGAGGCAAGCTCCTTGGCAACGTTTTTATTTCCCATTGCGTGGATAGACTCGTGCGATGGACCTATAAATAGGATGCCCTCATCTTCGCAGCGCTTGGCTAGCTCTGGATTCTCCGAAAGAAAGCCGTACCCGGGGTGGATGGACTCTATTTTATGCTCTTTGGCGTAGCTAATCAGCTCGTCGATGTTTAGAAATACAGGGCCAGAGAGGTTCTCCTCGCGTACCTTAATTACCTCATCGGCAAATTTAAGGTAGTGGGCGTTGGCTTCTTGAGGAGTCTGTAGCGCATACGTCTTGATGCCCATATTTTTTGCCGTCCTCATTATGCGGATGGCAATTTCTCCTCTATTGGCAATAAGTATCGATTTTGGTAACATTTTACGTTGGTTTAAAGTGGGATGTTGCCGTGCTTACGGGGCGATTTGTCCATGTACTTGTTGCGAAGTAGGTCAAATGCCGAGATAAGCTTATCGCGGGTGATGGCCGGATCGATTACCTCGTCAATATACCCGAGCTCATCAGCAATGTAGGGGTTAGCTACCTCCTCCTTGTATTGGGCAATAAGCTGCTGCTTGAGCTGCTCTGGATTTTCAGCGCTTTCAATCTCCCTGCGGTTAAGTATCTTCACGGCACTTTCTGGTCCCATTACGGCCACCTCGGCGGTAGGCCATGCAAAGTTGAAATCTCCTCCAATATTGATGCTGTTCATTACAATGTAGGCTCCTCCGTAAGCTTTGCGGATGATAACCGTAACTTTAGGCACCGAAGCTTCTCCAAATGCGTATAGCAGCTTTGCTCCGTGGCGTATTAGCCCCGCATGCTCCTGCTCCGAGCCTGGTAGGAATCCAGGGACATCTTCCAGAACCAGCAGCGGAATATTGAAGGCATCGCAGAAGCGGACAAAACGCGCAGCCTTCATGGCCGAGTTCGTATCCAGCACCCCTGCTAAAACTTTAGGTTGGTTAGCCACAATACCTATCACCTGTCCATTTAGTCGGCCAAAGGCTGTGATGATGTTGGCTGCATAGAGCTCAGAAACCTCAAAAAGGCTATCCTGATCGATGATATTCTCGATAATTTCAAGCATATCGTATGGCCTGATTGATTCGTCAGGAATAATTAGGCTTAGCTTTTCTGGTTTCTCGGGGGCGTATACGGGCGAGCTGTCGAATGGCGCTAGTTCGATGTTGTTTGAGGGAAGGTAGCGTAGCAGCTTGCGTACACCCAGCAGGGTATGCTCCTCGTCGTCGTAAACAAACTGGGCAACGCCGCTTTTGCTCGCATGTACGTCTGCTCCTCCCAGCTGCTCGAAGGTTATCTCCTCGTTGAGTACCTCCTTAACCACCTCTGGACCCGTAACGAACATCTGAGCGGTATGTCGGGTCATAAAGATGAAGTCGGTGAGGGCAGGAGAGTAAACGGCGCCACCTGCTGCTGGACCCAGAATTACGGATATTTGCGGAATGATGCCCGACGATTTTATGTTGTTCAGAAAGATGCCTGCATATCCGGCAAGGCTTGCTATTCCTTCCTGTATTCTTGCTCCACCCGAGTCGATTAGCCCAACTATAGGATGTCCCATTTTTCGGGCCATCCCTTGCACCTTGATAATTTTTTGGGCGTGCGTGGCTCCTAGTGAGCCTCCCATAAAGTTGAAATCCTGCGCGTAGGCGAATACTTTCCGCCCATTTATCTTCCCATGACCGCAAATAAGGCCATCTCCAAATGGGGCTCCTTTTTTTGAGTTGAACGGACGGGCATAGGCGTCAAGTTCCTCGAATGTACCCTTGTCGAAAAGGATGTCGAGGCGTTCCTTGGCCGTTAATTTCCCCTTTTTGTGCTGTTTTTGCTTGTACTGCTCGTCGTACTGCTTGTCGAGCATCTCTTTTCTGCGGACAAATCGTTCAAACGGTGTTCTATTGTCTTGCATGATCTGTAAGTTATATCTCAACGATAGTTGAGCACGTTGCTTCTCTTTGTTTTATATTCTCAGGAAGAGGGAGATATCCCTTGTCAAAAGCCATTATTCCAATAGCCTTAAACAATGCAGGAGGAGAGTTGTTTACGCCTGACAGTTTTTTTCTGATAGCGGCATTCGGCATTCCTGTCGTTGTAGGGATGCAAAACGTCTCTGCGGATGTGTGATCTTTTCGCATATTTGTCGTGCTTTGGTTGGTTATCCGATTTGGTTGCACGACAATAGAGGATGGCAGCAATGTCTGCTGCTTTTACTTCCTTATACCCATTCGCCGTAGGCCAAAATCGGAGTTGCCTAGGCAGGTCTTCTGACTCATCCACCTTTAAAACCTTCCCATAGAGCGATCTACAGTGGTATATTTTTAAAGGCATGCGATCTTTATGCAAGATCTGGATTTACAGCAGCGGGAACTGTTGCCGGATTTCACGGCATTCCCTTTTAATCCCTTGGGTAATCCTAAGGAACCTAAGCGGCGCAAATATTGTCTTTTTTTGAAGAAATTACAAGTCGTGATGCCGAATTAAAGCTGCTTCGACTGGTCGAACTGCACTCGAGGTAGTGAAAACTTGTACTTTATGGATATTACTCTAATGGCAATAATTATAAGTATTGTAACAATCTGGTTTGTCTCGATAGGGATTCCTGTGCGCTGTAGGCCTAGGTAGGCGATGGCGCCAACAAGGCAGGCGGTTGCGTAAATTTCCTTTTTAAAGATTAGCGGCACCTCGTTGTTGAGGGTGTCGCGAATAACTCCTCCTGCTACGGCGGTTAGTATTCCCATAATGATGGCTACAGGCGTGTTGATGCCGTTAGATAGCGCTTTCTCTACCCCAATAATGGTGAATACTCCAATACCTATCGTGTCGAATAGGAATAGCGTTTTGCGGAAGCGGAATACCTGCTCCTTTATTAGGAATGTTATGGCTACAGCTAGTAAAATTACGTAGATGTAGTCCATCGAGGTGGTCCAGCTTACGGGATGTATGCCAATCATCATATCACGAAGCGTTCCTCCTCCGATTGCTGTGACGAATCCGATAAATGCAGCACCAAAAAGGTCGAGACGTTTTTGACCTGCAGCAATGGTTCCGCTGATGGCAAATACGAATGTTCCGATTAAATCGAGTAGGTAGAAAAAGTTCATGATGGTTGAATTGAAGTGCAAATATAGGTTTATTCTATTTTGCGTTTTTGTGTAATTAAGCAATGCTCTTGCCAAAATGTTGATTGCTAGCCGCTGTTGGTGTGCGGTAGGTAGAATTCTTTGCTTAAATTAAAAGAATAAACAGTACTTAACGCTTACAAGGGGCGCTTTTTCTCGGTAAGGTACTTCCAGAAGCGTTTCGGCATAAAGTTTTGCTGCAGCTTCATGTTCTTGCGTTCCTTTATGGCTATCTGCTTAAAAAAGACCTGCCACAACCGCTGGTACTCAACCTCGCTTTCGGCGACAACCTCAGCCGATAGCCTCCCGGTTTCGGCGCTGAAGGTAGGCTCGTCTATGGTGATAAGGGCAACATCTTTCCCATCGAAATGGGCTCCGTAGCTGCGTGCCGTATCGTAAATCACCCAAGGTTGGTCGGAAAATCGATCCTTAAAGTGCGATACTATTATTTTTAGCACGTCGTACTGTGGCGCTATGGGGGCAAAGTAGGTGCCGTCTTTAGCCTGCTCGAAGCGGATAAACATGAGCATCCGATGCGCCTCGCGGGTTACCTTGCGCTGCATCTGTCTTACGCGAAGAACGTACCCTTCACCCATCATTCCCGATACATCGCGCTTCACCCTAAAAAGCAGCTGTAGGTAGCGCAGGATATCCGTATCTACCTGAGGTGCGCACGAGGTGTGCGCGTGGTACAGCATGTCGGCTGTAGCCATGCCCCCGTAGCTGCAGATGCCGTTGAGTACGCGCTCGCTTTTGTAGCTCTCTGCGGTAAGGTTTACCTGGTTGCCGAATAGTACCGATTGCCGATCGGAGGTGATGCACGAAACGGCCAGCTTCTGGTCGTAAATGTCGAAGATGGCGGAAAGTAGCCCTTCGAAGGTGCCATCGTACACGACAATCGTTTCGTTTTTGGAGCTGTTTTGTGGGAGCATGGGGCGTATTGGATGGTATGTGCTGCGCTTTAAGGGAGTAAGGAGGCCAGAAGCGTAAGTTTCGCGTCTTAGCTGCTGGCCTCCTTTGTCAATCAGAGAGAAATAAGGGTTTTATCATGTAAAGGGGTATTCCCTTTAAAATAGCGTTAGCTGTAGCGGTTTGGCCACCGCTGCATCGTGTATAATCAGCGACTTTAGCGTGTCGGGCTGGTAGTCTGTCAGAATGGTGGACGTAGGCAGCTCGTTGCAGGTGATAAAGTACTTGGCACGGCGCATCACCACCCCAATTTTCTTCAGGTTGTCGCTGTTGAGGCGGCGGTAGCGGCGCGCCTCGACGATCATTTTTGCCGAGCGCACCCCGATTCCCGGAACTCGAAGCAGCATCTCGTAGTCTGCCGTGTTGACGTCGATGGGGAAGATTTCGGGGTGGCGCAGGGCGTAGGCTGCTTTTGGGTCTATATCTAAGTCAAGGTTTGGGCTTCCCGCATCCACCAGCTCGTCAACATTAAAATGGTAGAAGCGCAGCAGCCAGTCGGCCTGGTAAAGCCGGTTCTCCCGCTTCAAGGGCGGTGCGGTAGCTGCTGGTAGCCGCTTATCGTACTCGTTGGTGGGCAGGTATCCCGAGTAGTACACGCGCTTCAGCTTGGCCCCCGTGTAAAGTCCAGAGGCTAGGTGAAGGATGTCGGAGTCGGTCTCGCTGGTGGCGCCAACTATCATTTGGGTGCTCTGTCCGCCTGGCGTATAGGTTGGTGCCGATCGAAAAAGGCGGCGCTCATCCTTGCTGGCAATAATCTTATCCTTAATGTACAGCATCGGGTGGATGATGCTCGCATGATCCTTCTCGGGGGCGAGATATTTCAGCCCGTTATCGGTGGGGATCTCGATGTTTACGCTCATACGGTCGGCAAAAAGGCCAGCCTCGTTAAGCAGCTCGGGCGATGCGCCCGGTATGGCCTTTATATGGATATATCCGTTAAACTTATGGTCGGTGCGCAGCTTGCGCGCGATGCTAACCAGGCGCTCCATGGTATGATCGGGAGATACTACCACGCCAGAGCTGAGGAATAACCCCTCTATATAGTTACGACGGTAGAAGTTGATGGTGATATCCACCAGCTCGTCCACCGAGAAGCTGGCTCGGGGCACGTCGTTCGAGCGGCGGTTGATGCAGTACGCGCAGTCGTATATGCATTGGTTGGTGTATAGCACCTTAAGCAGCGAAATGCACCGCCCATCGTCGGCAAAGCTGTGGCAGATGCCGGCGTTCATGGCGTTGCCTAGGCCGCCCTTGTTCTTGCGCTTGCTTCCGCTGCTCGAGCACGACACGTCGTACTTGGCAGCATTCGCCAAAATGCTTATTTTATTAGCCAAATCCATAGCTGTGTTTTTAAAATGCTAATAATATTGGCAAATGTAACGCTATTTTCGATATTTACTAAAGAAAATGCTAAAAAATTTGGCAGGATGCTAAGATTGTTGTTATTTAGCGAAAAGATTTTTTAGTCGCTATACGTAAAACGCTCATTGCTATGAAAATTGAGGAGTGCTTTGCTTCGAATTTGAGGTTTTTGCGCAAAAAGCATAACCTTACACAGGACGAGCTGGCTACGCGCATCGGCGCCAACCGTTCGGTTATTGGTTCGTACGAGGAGGGGAGGGCAACCCCCAAGTTAGGCGCCATTATGCAGCTATCGGCCCTATTTCGGGTTCGGATCGACGAGCTGGTGTCGGTTGATTTAAGCGTAACCCCCGATGATTTGCTCAAATCCTTTCGTCCGCGCATGCAGGGAACCGAGCTACGCGTGCTAACCACCGTTGTTAACGACCAAAATAGGGAGCAGGTGACGCTGGTGCCCGTACAGGCCTCGGCTGGGTACCTCGATGGCTACGCCGACCTCGAGTTTGTGGAGCAGCTACCCGCCTTTCAGCTGCCGGTAGCCGAGATGAGCGCCGAACGTACCTACCGCATGTTCCAAATAAAGGGAGACAGCATGCTTCCCATCCCTTCGGGGGCGTATATCGTTAGCGAGTACGTCGATAACTGGCTAAGCATCCGCGATGGGCAAACCTACGTGGTGCTAACCCAAACCGAGGGCGTGGTGTTTAAGCGTCTTTACAGCAATGTCGACGAGGATGGGACCTTCCTCTTTGTTTCCGACAACCCGCTATACGATCCCTACACGGTAAAGGTTGACGATATCGTGGAGGTGTGGAAGGCTAAGGGCGTTCTCTCCTTCTCGTTGGATAATGCCGTTAGCGAGGAGATGAGCAGCCTTAAGGCGCAAATAGCCAAGCTTACGGCCGATGTGGAGAAGCTAAAAGGAAGCCTGCCCGCGTAGCGCGCGCTACGCACAGCAGCGGGCAAAAAAGCCGCCAGGAGCATGGCTTTGGGGCGGCTTTTTGCTCTTGAGCTAGAAGGACAACCTGCTTGAGCCTGCTTTTTGTTGCCTGTAAAAGGCTTTTTTGCTTTTTTTGTACGAAATTTGATATTAAATGCGGTTGATTTCTAGTATTGTGCAATAAAAAAAGAGGTTGGTGCAAAAATATTTCTTGCAACAACAAAAAAATAGGTTCATCTTTGCACCGCTTCTGAGAAACACGGGTGTAGCTCAGTTGGTAGAGCATCGGTCTCCAAAACCGAGTGTCGGGCGTTCGAGTCGCTCCTCCCGTGCAAAAAGCCTTATCGAAAGATAGGGCTTTTTTGTTTTGAGCCTATCCTGTATACTCCCCACTTATATAAAGATTCTGGCCGTGTTTGTGTTGTCTTAATGCTGTCCCTTTATAGTATTTTAATTTCATACCTGTTTCTATACCTTCTGCACTATTTTAAAAACATTTTAGCGTAAGTAGCTGTTACTATTGCCAAAACCAGCTATTTACAAAATGAGGATAATTGCTTTGCTGGTGCTTGCTGTAGCAGTAAGCGCCTGTGTTAAGGATAAGTCGAGCATCGACGAGGTGGTGGGCTCCGATAACATATCGGGATATGTTAGCCTTTACGACGATGGGGTAGGGAAGGTGGACGACTCGGGGATGACGGTTACGGTGGAGGGGGCTACCCCTGCAGTTTCGGCGGTAACCGACGCCAAGGGATACTTTATTCTTCCCGAATTGCGCTACGGCACCTACACGTTGGTGTACTCTAAGGCCGGTTATGGCACCTACAAGCGCCATAACGTGGATCATACGGTGGAGCTAGGCGGTACATTTATTACTCCAACCCCCTCGCTCGGTCAGCTGGCCAAGGCGAGCGTGGTAAGCGCCTCGGCCAGCGTGGTAGGCTCGGAGGTTAAGCTTTCGGTCTCCACTTCGCCAGCAGGAAGCATGGCCAACACGGTGTACCTACGCTTTTTCCTCTCCAAAAACAAGGAGGTTAGCAGCACCACTTACATGTACCATAGCGCCAACTACATTAGCAACATGAATCCTTTTGTTTTCACCATTCAGAAGTCGGAGCTCGAATCTTTTGGCTATACCGCGGGCACTACCGTGTACTTTAGGGTGTATGCCGACGGATTTTGGTCTAACGACTACCTAAATCCCGAAACAGGACGAATGGTTTTTCCCAATTTGAACCTAACTACACCTGCACCTGGCTCGTTTGTGGTGCCTTAGCGCAAATGGTGGAAGGATATAAAAAAGACCGCAGCTGTTAGGCTGTGGTCTTTTTTTATGCGATAGCGGTAGCGTTTTTAGGGTTCAATTTTGGTCTGTTTGTTTAAACTTTTTTTGTAATATGGCTTATGATGGTTATATTAGTGACATTAATATTCATTATCAAATTATAGTATCCTATGTGTAAGCTAGAAATTAGAAAAGTGACGTATCGGCGAGGTATTGAGGGGAATAGGAGTCTAATTGGCGTACATGATCAGCTGAACTTGCTCCTATCGGAGTTGCGACGAAGAAAGCTACCGGACGACCTCGTTGTATTTATTAATGCGGAGGTCTCCGCTATTGAGGCTGCTCCCGAAGCCCTGCTCTCGAGGAAAATAAAAAAGGTGCAGGCAGATATCCTGAAGCTGCTTGAGAAGGAGCTGAAGCTCGTCCCCCGAAACTACTACAAAAATACCTGGATGCCCTTAGGGCTTTGCTTTTTTGGGGTACCTATCGGTATCTTACTGGGGGCGGTATTCGGAAATATGGCAATGGTAGGTGTTGGCTTGCCCTTTGGACTGCTTTTGGGGGTGGCTGTAGGGATGGCTATGGACACCAAGGCCAACGATCAGAATCACCAGCTCGACTTTGAGGTGTAGCAGCCCCGAAGGCTACAGGAACGCCCAAATTTGTGGAAATAAATGAAATTTGAAAAACCGCGGACAGGATGCCGCGGTTTGTTTTTATCTTCGCCCCATCAAATCATATAAAAACGTAACCAATGAAGCTTATAAGCACAGGACTTTGCCTGATGATGGCCGCAATGGCCGCATTGGGGCAACAGGCTGGGGCAGATGGCCGTCTAACTCCCGAGATTCTTTGGTCGATGGGACGTTTGGGCGAGTACACCATTTCTCCCGATGGGAAAAAGGTGGCCTACACCGTGAATTTCTACGACGTTAAGGCCAATAAGGGCAATGCCGACATCTACCTGATGGATATCGACGGTAAAAACCAGCAGCGCCTTACGCAAACGCCTCAAAGCGAGAATAGCTTGGCTTGGCAGCAGGCTGGGCAAACGCTTACCTTTCTTCGTGGTGGCCGATTGGTAGAAATGGCGGTTGCTACACAAAAGGAAACGGCGCTAACCGACGAGAATACCGATATTTCGGGTTACATCTTCTCGCCAAAGGGCGATAGGGTGCTTTTTGCCATCGAAACCAAGGTGGATAAGACGGCGCAGGAGGTATACCCCGATCTACCCAAAACCGATGCCATGATCTTTGATCAGCTGATGTATCGCCACTGGGATACGTGGGAGGATGGCCTCTACAGCCATATTTACGTGGCCGATTTTGCCAACGGTAAGGTTGCTAACCTTAAGGATATCATGCCCGGCGAGCGTTGGGATAGTCCGCTGAAGCCTTTTGGTGGGATGGAAGAGGTAGCGTGGAGCGCCGACGGAAAATCTATAGCTTACACCTGCGTAAAGAAGGTGGGCAAGGAGCGCGCGCTGACTACCAACTCGGATATCTACCTTTACTCGATCGAAACGGGAGTTACCACCAACCTAACAGAGGGGATGATGGGGTACGATAAGAATCCACGATTCTCGGCTGATGGAAAGAAGATGGCCTGGCTTAGCATGGAGCAGGATGGCTTTGAGGCCGACCAAAACCGCATATTTGTGATGGATTTGGCTACCGGAAAGAAAACAAACACCTTTGCTTCGTGGACCTACAGCGCCGACAACCTGCAGTGGGATGCTGCTTCGCGCAACATCTACTTTACGGCATACGTACAGGCCACCTCGCAGGTACATAAGCTCGATGTGGCAAAGGGAACCATCACCGCGCTTACTTCGGGCGACTACGACTACCACAGCTGCGCCCTTGCAAATGGGGTAATTATTACCGACCGCACGCAGCTTACCGCTCCGGCCGATCTTTATGCTGTTAGCCTAAAGAATGGCGCCGTTAGCCAGCTTACCGCCATCAACAAAAATATAACCGATAAGCTGGTGATGCCAACCTTCGAAAAGCGATGGATTAATACCACCGACGGCAAGAAGATGCTTACCTGGGTGCTGCTACCTCCTAACTTCGACGCCAAGAAGTCGTATCCCGGCATTCTTTACTGTCAAGGCGGACCACAGTCGCCCGTTAGCCAAAACTTCAGCTACCGCTGGAACTTCTCGCTGATGGCTTCTCAGGGATACGTGGTGATTCTTCCCAACCGAAGGGGAGTTGTTGGTATGGGACAGGAGTGGACCAACCAAATTAGCAAGGATCATGGCGGACAGGAGATGCGCGACTTCTTTGCTGCGGTAGACTCCATAAAGAAGGAACCTTGGCTAGACGAAAATCGTATTGGGTGCGTGGGACCAAGCTACGGCGGATATACCACCTACTGGATGGCCGGAAACCACAACAAGCGCTTTAAGGCGTTCGTTTCTCACTGCGGAGTGTTTAACTCGGAGATGGAGTTTATTACTACCGACGAGCTGTTCTTCGATAACTGGGAGATGGGTGGACCATCGTGGGATACCGAAAACCCTGTTGTAAGGAAAAGCTTCTCGCAGTCGCCACACCTATTCGTAAAAAATTGGGATACCCCAATTCTTATCTTCGAGGGTGGCCGCGATTTCCGTATTCCCTACACCCAAGGAATGGCTGCCTTCAATGCTGCGCAGCTGATGAACATTCCTTCGAAGTTTGTGATCTTACCAAGCGAAAACCACTGGGTGCTTAGGCCTCAGAACGGCTTGCTATGGCAGCGCGAGTTTTTCGGCTGGCTCGATAAGTGGCTGAAGTAGCATTTTTGATGTTGCGATAGAAGAGGGAATCTCCCTACAAAAAAATAGAAGCGCGGACGCAGGTTCGCGCTTTTTTTATAACCAAGGGGGAGGTATATAAGTCCTTGGTTTTAGGCGAAGAGTTGAAGTCGTGATGGGGTTTGATACTCTATAGTTCTGTTTTTTAGATAGGGAAACGTGCTTCTTTTTATAAAAAAATGCTATATTTCGCTAGGTTGCTTATCTGTTACTTTAATTATTAGAAATTTATAATCTGGAATAAAAAAGGATGGTGTACAAATTAATTAAGGTTCTTACGCTCGACCGTAGAATTCGCGAGCAGAACACAGGAACAGCCGAAGAGTTGGCAGAAACGTTAGATTTATCCCGCAGCCAGCTGTTTGAGGTAATGTCGGAGCTAAAGGACTTTGGAGCAGAAATCTGTTTTAACCGCACCCGACGAACCTACTACTACGCCAACGATTTCGAGATTCAGCTAACCATCGAGACCAACGGCAAGCGGGTGCTTACCAACGACGATATGTCGAAAATATCAGGAGGCTTTTCTCTTTCACCCCAAAACTTCACTTTTTTTCAAGAAAATTCGCTCCGTCCAGATATGTGGACGGTAGCCTCCTACCTTAGCCCCCGCAACAGCACCTTTGGCCTGTTGCCCCGGTAGCCACAACGGTTGCCGGGTAGTATAAACAACTAAAAACAAAACGTTATGAAAAAAATCTTTTTACTTTTTATTTGTATTTCAATTTTCTCATCCTGTTCGAAGGAAGGTGTGGAAGAAGAGGTTAAAAGTTACAATTCAGAATTTCAATTAAAAATGGCCTCGCTTGTTTCTAAAGTTTCATCAATTCAGAGAAAAGATGCTTACCTGTTAAAAAGCACAGGAATAAATGAGGTTAATCCTGAATTGATAAAACTCACAGAAGAGATAAGGAATGAAACTATAAAACTATACGAATCAGAAGGCTTAAATATACTTGATTTTTTCCCTTCCAAAAATGATTACAGAATTGCTTTGGTTGGCATTATGGCTTATGAATTTGATAGGCTTCCGGAAAAAATGGAAGTTCAAAAATCCACATTGAAAGCAACATTGGGGGAATGTGCACTTCAAGCGATAGGAGTAAAAGAGCTTTACCAAGCAGGAGTAAAAAAAAGCTTAAGAAGTCTGCTCAAAGTAGCCGGCAAACAAGTTTTAAAAAAGGCTATTCCGGGTGTTGGTGCTGCAATTACTGCCGGAGAATTTATTTGGTGCATGTTTGATGATTAAAAAGCAATACTATGACTTTTGGCATTTTTAACGTTACACTATTTTCAGGTTGCCTTATATTCTTTCTGTTCGACCATCTCAAGATTAGAAAGAAGAGGTATGAGAGCGATCAAATAAGAAGGCTCACGGTTCAGAACAGCCGGCTGAAAATCTTGCTGGCTCTTTTTCTTCTTATAATCTCGCTAGAGCATTTGCTCGTAAACATCTAAAATTGCAACACCCCAATTCGTAAACAAACTCAGACCAACCTCATAGGTTGGCCTAGTGCTTGCATATGGGACGGTTAGAAGTTAGTATTTCTGTTTTGTTGAATTTTGCGCCTCCTTTTCGGCAATGGTTGACTGGGGTTTGATCTTGGCAGCCGGCAGACCTATCTGCAGGTTTATCTGGTTGATGGCTGTAGCCACTTTGGGGTAAAAGGAAGAAGCCGAATTGAGATAGATGAAGATACGCTGAATTTCGGCGTTGATTCCCGTCATTGCCAAGTATAACTGTTGATGTTTTCCTACTCTAACTCCTGTGTCTTGTGCTGAGCCTCTCTCTCGTCGTACTTCTAGGGAGAAGTCCTAACAGGTTTTCGAAACTTATTGGGTCTTTGTGCTGGCGGATTGTTATTCAATAGTAGATCCAAGATAAAGCCTTGGCTCGATAGTACACCTGTTGAATTGTATAATTTAATTGTTTTGATATTTTTGGCTGTAAATCAACTATATGTTTATATAACTTATGGGGTTGTATACAAATTCATTAAGGTTCTTACGCTTGATCGTAGAATTCGCGAGCAGAACACAGGAACAGCCGAAGAGTTGGCAGAAACGTTAGATTTATCCCGCAGCCAGCTGTTTGAGGTAATGTCGGAGCTAAAGGACTTTGGAGCAGAAATCTGCTATAACCGCACCCGACGAACCTACTACTACGCCAACGATTTCGAGATTCAGCTAACCATAGTGACCAACGGCAAGCGGGTGCTTACCAACGACGATATGTCGAAAATCTCCGGCGGTTTTCCTTCTTTACCCGAAAACTTCACTTTTTTTCAAGAAATTTCGCTCCGTCCAGATATGTGGACGGTAGCCTCCTACCTTAGCCCCCGCAACAGCACCTTTGGCCTGTTGCCCTTATAGCCACAATGGTTGCCGGGTAGTATAAACAATTAAAACAAATCGTTATGAAAAAGTTAAGTTTGGAACAGATGGAAGAGGTTGAAGGTGGATGGCCAGCATGGCTGGGAGGAACTCACATCTATAATGGATGTCAACAAGTCTACAGCGACTATAAAGGGACACAATATGCACGTTATACTTTGTGGGGATTGATTGGTGGAGAAAAGAACATTACTTCTATTTCAAATGATCCTTGCTAATAAACTAAATACAAATTAAATTTTTATGATTCATAAAATAATATTTAATTGCCAAAATAAAAACATTGTCATATTTGTTGCAGTTATCCTTTACTGCTCGAGTGCATTATGTCAAAACAAAATAGCAGGTTATATTTTTGATGCGAATAATAATTATCCTATTCCGTATGCTACCATTAAAATCATAGGTGTAGAAAAAACTATAATAGCCAATAGAACGGGTTTATTTACCATCGATAGTACATTGCTAAACTGTAAACTGCATTTTTCCTCCATAGGTTACAATGATACGATTGTAGGTGTCGAATATTTTAAAAGCAGCTATATCCTACGCTTATTCCCAAAACAATACTCAATATCTGAATTAACAGTACATCCAGTTAAGTTTAAAAGAATAAAATTAGGCGTACCTTTTATTACCTTATATAATGGCAGTTGGCATTCAATTATTGGCATGATTTACCCTACTTTTTTTCCAAATAATAGAAGGCGAGAAGGTTTTATTGAAAATTTTTCGGTAAAAATAGCCGCAAATTCTCGTTGGGATTGTCCCTTTAAAATACGAATTATGGAGGTTGATACAGCATATAAAACAATTACGTTTCGAACGTTACACAAGGATATTGAAGTAAAAGCAACAAAACCGGGGTGGTGTATCATTGATCTTTCCTCATATCAAATCCCCATTCCTAAGAATGGTTTTGCTGTCAGCATTATTATTTATGATGCTGGTCCTAGTTATTACTATCGTACGTCATCGAATAATAAATCTGATTTATATGGCATTGGTGTATGTCAAACAATACACTCAAAAGAAGCAATACCTTGTACATTTAGAGGAAAATATATCCAACTAAAAAAATTTGACAGCAACTACTCCTATGCCGTTAGAGCAACATTAAAAGTTATAGAATGAATGAGTTAACTCAAATAATTCCCATATCAATCTTGTTTTCAAGAAACTTCACTTTTTTTCAAGAAATTTCGCTCCGTCCAGATATGTGGACGGTAGCCTCCTACCTTAGCTCCCGCAACAGCCTCTTTGGCCTGTTGCCCCTGTAGCCACAACGGTTGCCGGGCAGTATAAACAATTAAAAACAAATCGTTATGAAAAAGTTAAGTTTGGAACAGATGGAAGTTGTTGAAGGTGGCTTTTCAAGATGTGATGTTGCTGCATCTATAGCTGGAGCTTCTTTTACATATGTTTTACAAGGAGTCGGAACTGCAATATGCCCAGGAGTTGGAACTATTGCGGGATGGGCATTGGGTACATGGGCCTCATTAGTAATTGCAGATAGATGTTAGTAAAGAAGATCTTTAAAGAAAGGGGATTAGGAGTGTTAAACCTTATCCCCTTCTCAATGTTGTTTGTTTATTTTATTTATCCGAAACAAAAAGTGTGGTTTTTTTTATTCATTTTTACATACAGTTTGTTCGAATTGATTTTTAATAGTAGTCAAAATGATTCTGTATTTAGAAAAAATATCCAAAAGTCCTATGTTATTTATTTGATTATTTCAGTTGTTTTTTATTTTATAATATATATGTATAATTGTTTGTTGCAATACTATCTATTGATAGTGTTGTTTTATTTTATAATAGTTTTTATTCTTGATTTTTACTACTACAAACAATCAAAAATAAATAATTAATACTTGGGTGGTGTGTGGATTAAATATCAAAAGATATTTATAATAAGTTTATAATTGAGTATTTTAGGTATGAAAACTACAGTTGTTTTAAACTATTTTTATGTGTGTATTCTAAGTATATTCCTTATTTTCATCAGCGATATTTTGATTGATAAGAAGATTCTTATTTATCAGTCTTTTATCGGACAGTTTGATGAAACAAGAGTAAATACGATAGTTGATTTATATCAAAGAATGCAAGTTTGGCAATACTTTATTATCCCAATACTTCTTTTGATGAAAATTTTTCTCTTATTAATACCTCTATATCTAGGCGTCATCTTAAAAAGTTACAAAGTACACGCAAAACAATTAATTTATATAATAATAAAATCCCAATATATTGTTGTAGTAAATGGCTTTATTACCATCTTATACTTTTGGATTACAAAAAAATACCATACAATTTCTGATTTAAGTATAATTCCATTTTCAGCACTATCTCTTTTTAAACCAAATGAAGTAGAACCTTGGTTGGTATATCCGCTTTCCATCCTTAGTTTATTTGAAGTTTTTTACTGGGTGGCGCTTATCATACAGTGGAAGAAGTTAACAGGGAAAAGTTACGGAGAATCGTTTGACTTTATTGGTAGCACCTACGGGTTAGGGCTGCTGCTATGGGTGTTGGTGGTAATATTCTTTACAATTTAAAAAGTATGAGAAAAACTATTGGAAGAGCTGCAATCGTTTTGGTTCTGCTATGCTCAAGCGTTCTTGTTTACAAAATAGTAGTAAAGGTAAACCAAAAAAAGGAGTGCGAGCGTATAACCCAAGCACTGCCAAGCTATACCTTTAACCTAGCGTATGGTGGCACAATGCATACCAAGAGCCTAGAGGATAAACCTACGGCAGTGATGTTCTTTAACCCGGGTTGCGAGCACTGCGAGTACGAGGGAGAAGCCCTAAGCACCAACAGCGGCAGCTTAAAGGAGAAGGAAATCCTTATGGTTAGCCTCTCGCCCCGCGATAGTATTAAGGCATACGCCAAAAGGCATAGGCTTGAGGGGATATCTAACATCCGCTTTGCCACCGATAGCCTTGCAAAGGCAACCATCATGTTTGGGGTTCAAGCTATCCCTACCACCTTTATATACGGTAGCGACGGTAGGTTGCGGAAGCGCTTTAACGGGGAGGTGAGCATTAAGGCGTTAATGAGAGAGCTACGTTAGATTAGTAGTATCAAGACACAAGTATCAAGACTTTGTCCAAAAGATTTTGTTGCGAGGAGGATTTAAAGAATTGCGGCAATTTGAAACGTATCTAATCAAAACAATATCGATTATATATGCAGAATAGTAAGGTTAATATGCTCAAGCATGCCCAAAAGACGCATGTGCTGCAGTACAACCAAAGCTGGTGCGGGCTGGCCTGCATGGCATCGGCGGTGAAGTACTACGGCGGCGTTGCCAAGCAGGAGCAGATGGTGGCCAACAGCGGAACCACCATTACGGGCACCACCCTACTTGGTCTCTACCAGCTGGCACCTACTCTTGGGTTCGATGCAGATGGCTACGAGGGAGACACCAAGGCGCTTAAGGATATTACCTATTTAGCCATTCTCCATATTCTTAACGAGAACAGCATGCAGCACTACGTGGTGTGCTACGGCTGGAATGGCAGCCACTTCATTATCGGCGACCCCGGCAAGGGTGTTGTTGAGATGACCGAAGAAGAGCTGAATGAGGCATGGAAGAGCAAGTCGCTGCTGCTGGTTAAGCCTGCAAGTAATTTTGTTAAGCAAAAGGAGCTACGCTCGCAGCGTTGGCTGCTGGCCAAGGAACTTACCCGCAACGACTGGGGCATACTCGGCGTAGCGGTTGCCATGGGTGTGGTGCTTGCGGCACTTGGGCTGAGCTTGGCCATCTTCTCCCAGAAGCTGGTGGATAAGCTGCTCCCCAGCGGCGATATCAAGAAGCTGGTGGCCTCGCTGGTGGTAATCTTCCTGCTGCTAATGGCAAAGAACTTCATCGGATACCTACGAGGCATTCTGCTTACCCGTCAGTCTAAGGATTTTGGGAATAGGACGGTTAGCTGGTTCTTCGGCATCAGCATGATGCTGCCCAAGCGCTTTTTCGACAGCCTTAAAACCGGCGACATGGTTGCCCGCCTTAACGACACCCGTAGGCTGCAGCAGGTGCTCAGCGCCATCACCTCATCAATGGTTATCGACCTGCTTGGGCTGATTACCGCACTTATTCTGTTGATAAGCTACTCTACATGGCTCGGCGTGGTATCGCTGAGCGCCGTGATTGTTTTTCCAATAATTACCATGCGCAATAGCAAGCGCATAAAGGAGTATCAGCAGCAAGTTATGGCCTCGTACGCCACCTCGGAAAGCTGCTTCGTGAATACCATTCAGGGTGTGGAAGCCATAAAATCGTCGCAAGTCGAACAGGTACATACCGAAAAAGTAGCGCAAGCGTACGGCAACTACCAGGAAAAGTCGTACGACCTTGGGCTATTCAGTAATAAGTTGGGGCTAATATTCCAAACTGCTGCCACCATTATTCTGGTTGCCGTAGTATCGTTTGGAGCATTTGGTGTACTCGAGAAGTGGCTAACTGTTGGCGAGCTGATGGCCGCCCTGTCGCTTGCGAGCACGGTAGTAGGAACAGCAGCTTCCCTTTCGCTAGCTATAGTACAATTTCAGGAGGCTAATGTTGCCTTTACCCGTTTGCACGATTTCATACAGGGTGAGAAAGAAGAAACTCTAGACGAGAGTAACGCATCTTCAATACGAATAGAGACCATTGCCCTAAAGGAGGTTTCGTTCCGCTACCCCGGGCGCAGCCTTCTGCTGGATAAAGCTTCGTTGGTACTCCGCCGAGGCGAGATTACCTGCCTTATGGGTGAAATTGGCAGAGGGAAGAGTACCATCCTTCAGCTGCTGCAGCGTTTTTATATTCCAGGAGAAGGAACTATTGAAATTAATGCCAAAGAGTGGAGTGGCATTAATACACCCCTACTACGCAGCTGCATCGGTGTTGCTCCTCAGGAGGTAAAGCTACTTAACGCCACCTTGCTGGAAAATATTGCCATGCGAAACGATCTGGAGAGCCTTAAGCAGGCCGAAACGCTATGCCAGCAGCTGGGCTTCAACCGCTTTTTCCAGCAACTCCCGCTTGGCCTACTCACTCCTGTTGGTGAAGATGGCGTAAACCTATCGGGCGGGCAGAGGCAGCTGCTCGGACTATGCCGTGCGCTTGTCCGCAAGCCATCCATCCTGCTGCTTGATGAGCCAACTGCATCGCTTGATAGGGAGGCCGCAAATTTTGTACGGCTGCTTATTCAGGATTTGAAGGTAGATAAAATAATTCTTATAGTTACCCATTTACCTGATATGCTTCCCATATCTGATAAACTTTACCTGCTACATAATAAAAAATTAGAGCAAAAAGATAAAGTGATGTTCTATAGAGAATTATGCGAAGATCAGATGGTGGATTTTGTATGATCTTTTGAAGTTCGTTGCTGTCGATATCATATATTAAGTGTTGTTTTGTAAATTATCTACATAAAACAGGAGGTGTCTCTTATAAATAGGTTGTGTAGTTTTATAAAATAAAAAAGGTACTTTGTCCTATCGGTATAAAACCGATAAGAAGAACAAAACAAGCAGATAGCGAGTGCAATGTAAAATGGCATTCGCTATCTGCTATCATTATAGTCAGTGCAATCTATCTCAATGGCTATAAAGTCAAAATATGTTGCCTATTTATATGTATATCAGTTGTTAATTCTTCTCTGTTATAATGTCCCTTCAATTTGTTTTCTACAATTGAATCTTTGCCGTTACAGCAGTTCTTTTATTGAGATAAAATAGATATTTATCGAGGATCATTTTTGAGGGCACACTTTCGGAGCGCTTTGTCCGTTAGAAATGTTGACTTTTAAGAAGTGAAAGAGTCTGAAATTAAGCGACAACCATTTGTAATGTATACTTTTTGAATTAAATGTGATTTTTTTTCGAAAAAGTAGAGTACAAAAAGGAAAAAATCTCTCTATAGTATTAAGGCAGCGAGTTGCCCGGCGGTAATGTTCCGTTTTAAATAAAAGTTATGATGAAATAGGAAGGGAAGAGGGTGATTTTACCACCTACTGGATTGGCGAGGAATTTTTGTCTTGGTAAGGGATAGTGCTTACATTTTTGAATGGGGGTTCGGAGATATAGGCATCAAGACGGCAGAAGGAGGATTTTCGCCTCTCATAATGCGCAAGGTAGGTTAGGTAACACCGTTATAATACTAGAGCTGGGTTGATTCATCTATTGGAATTGAGTCTCAACTACCATCTCTAGAAACAAGTTAATTTTCTAAATCTGAATTAGATTGGTTCGAGCTATCGGCTTGCAACCTGCTAGTTATTTCGTGGTGTAATAGCTGGCAGTAAGAGATCATGGTTGGCTTTTGGTTGGGGGATCAGAAGCTGGCAGCAACAAAGCGGTGGCTCCGCCTCTAAAATAAGGCATAGAGCAGGAATGAAAATGGTAGAGATTGAGAAAAAGGATATCATTCAGGATATCTTGGGGGCAATGCAGCGCTACCCCGAAAATAGCGCATTTGTTATAGACGATGTACACTATACCTATGCCCAGTTAGGTAGTAAGGTGGGTGGCATTATGCAGTATCTTTCTGGTACAACAGATCAAAGGGTCGGAATTGTGGCCGAAAACCGTATCGAGACCTACGCCTCGATACTGGCTACGCTCATGTGCGGAAAAACCTACGTAATTCTGCATCCATCTTACCCCGAAAGCCGCAATTTGAAGATTACCGCTACGGCAGGGTTGCGAACCATCTTATATGCGGGGCCGTTCGAGCAGGAGGCCTTTAGCCAGAAGGGGATTACGCTGGTTGACACCACGATGTTGGAGGAGAGTAGCATCCTGCAGCAGAGCTATCAGGCTGCTAGTGGCGATGCCAACGCCTACATCATTTTCACCTCGGGCAGCACCAATGAGCCCAAGGGAGTACCCATCACACGTACCAACCTAAATGCCTTTTACAGGGCATACGGCCAGCTGGGCTGGCTGCTTAGCGAGCGCGATCGTATGCTGCAGATGTTCGAGCTAACATTTGACGTTTCGGTTGTTTCGATGCTCTACCCGCTTACCCTTGGAGCAAGCATTTACACCGTAGGCTACCAGGATGTGAAGCACATGAAGGTGTTTGATCTGCTAGATACCTGCGAGCTAACTTTTGCTGCTGTAACGCCATCGCTGCTGCAGCTGCTTTCGCCCTACTTTGGTGAGATGTGCTTCCCTTCGTTGCGCTACCTGGTGGTAACGGCGGAGGCGTCGCAGGTGGAGCTGCTGGATGAGTTCAGAGCTTCGGTTCCCAACGCCGAGTTTGTAAATCTTTACGGCCCTACCGAGGCTACCATATACTGTACCTACTATAAAATTCCAGCGCAGGGATGCAAGCATCGCAACGGGATGGTGGCCGTGGGGCAACCATTTGACGGTATCGATATTCTGATTGAGGATGAGCAGGGAAATGCGCTTCCATCGGGAGAGATGGGGGAACTTCTAGTATCTGGCGATCAGGTGTTAGGTGGATATTTGGATGATCCAGAAAAGTCGGCAGCAGCGCTGGTTGCTCGCAACGGCAAGATTTTCTACAAAACTGGCGACCTGTGTATTGTAGACGGTGAGGGTGATATCATTTACTGCGGCCGTAAAGACTATCAGGTAAAGATTCAGGGATTCCGCATAGAGCTTAGCGAGATAGAGTACACCGCCAAGCAGTTTTTTGATAATACCTGCAATGTGGTGGTGATTCCTGCCGCGCAGGATGGTGTTTATACCGAGCTGCATATGGTTGTAGAGGACCATAGCTGCGAGGAGCAGCTGCTGCAGAATTTCCTGAAGGAGAAGCTGCCCCGCTACATGCTCCCCAAACGAATTCATTGCATACCTCAGTTCCCCGTATCAAACAGCAACAAGGTAGACCGAAAGAAAATAGCACAGCTTATCTAAACAAATAAAAATAATGACTCAGGCAGAAGTACTAGCGCAGGTAGAGACCATCTTTCAAAAGGTTCTTAAAAGGGATAATATCCAGCTTACCGAAACGGCAACAACCAACGATGTGGACGGGTGGAATTCCCTTTCGCATATGATGATTATTGCAGAGGTGGAGGCGCAGTTCGGAATTAAGTTCAGCTTTCGCGAAATGGTTAAGTTTAAGAATGTCGGCGATTTATGTAACGCTATCGTATCAAAAAAGCAGTAGGTAATGCAGTTTCTTTCATTTAGCTTTCTGGCTTTATTTACCGTCTGCTTTATTCTTTGCTATGCACTAAAAGGACGTTATCGTAATGCCCTGCTGCTTTTGGCTAGCGGGGTATTTGTTGGCTGGTTCCATTTGCCTTTTCTAATAACGGCGGTGGTGGTGGCCTTGTACACCTTTTTTATGGGGCAGTGGATCGAGCAGCGAAACAATCAAAGGCCAGTAAAGACGCTATACATTGTAAGCATTGTTGGGCTTATTGGAGGATGGCTATTCTTCCACTACAGCTCGTTTTCGGTAGGGGTAATTCATTCCCTACTACCCTTTACCAACGCAGGGACCCTCGCCGATAAGATTATCGTTCCGCTGGGGATGTCCTTCTATACCTTTCAGGCCATTGGATATTTAACCGATATCTACTGGCAGGAGTATCGTGCCGAGCGCAATCCGGTTAACTTTATGCTGTATATGCTCTTCTTCATGAAGTTCCTTTCGGGACCAATTGAGCGGGGCGACTCGATGCTTGAACAGCTTAAAAATCCGAAGCCATTCGACTACACTAACATTGTATCGGGGCTAAAGCTCATCTTTCTGGGGCTATTCAAAAAGCTGCTTATTGCCAACTATATATCGCCATCTACCGACATGATGTTTAGCTCGGTGCACGAGATATCGGGGGTGCAGCTGCTGATGACCTGCCTGCTTTACCCCGTAGTTCTTTATGCCGACTTCTCGGGCTATACCGATATCGCTGTTGGTGGGGCACGTATGTTTGGCATTGAGCTATCGCCCAACTTCGACCGCCCGTTTGTATCCAAAAGTACATCGGAGCTGTGGCGTCGTTGGCATATGTCGCTTTCCTTTTGGGTGCGCGACTACCTTTACATCCCGTTAACGGCTGCTACCCGCAGCTGGCGAGAGTGGGGTATATACCTTAGCCTTATTGTAACGTTTGTTCTGCTGGGCGTGTGGCATGGTGCCGGTTGGGCTTTTGCCTTCTACGGCTTTATTCAAGGCTTTCTGATATGCTGTGAGATGCGCTTTCCGCACTTTAGCCAAAGGCTTCAAAAGATGGTAGGGGCGCCAGTGGCTTCGGCCTTTATGATGGTTAAAACCTACCTGCTATTTGCCGTTTCTTTGATATTCTTCCGGTTAAGTTCGTTCTCCGATGCGCTCTACTTTCTCCGTAACATCTCGTTCGAGGTGGAGCATTCGTGGAAGGAGATGAACATCGGTATGAGCGATAATACCGCCATTGTTGCTGGTATTGCTCTAGTGCTGGTGCTGGTATACGAATATCTCTCCTCTAAAAAGGATTTGGCTGGAAGATTTCAGCGTTTGCCCGTATGGTTGCGCTGGGGTGTTTACTACCTGATGGTCTTTTTGCTGCTGCTGCACGGTAAGTTTGGCGCCGACAACTTTATCTACTTACAATTTTAAAGGCTATTGAGGATATGACTAATCAACCTAAAAACCCCAAGGCCCGCTTTTGGCTTCGCATTTTCATTCTGCTTTTACCGATCAACATCATAGTTGCCGTTTACTTTATAAAGGATCCGCTGATGGTGCTGCATCGCTACGAGCGGTTCGATAGGACAAATGTTATGCTTAACGAAGCCTACGTTGGCTGGCAGAACTACCTGGCGCATCGCGATTCGATTCCCTACAACTCGTACATCATGGGTAACTCTAGCACTATGGCCTTTACCACCACCGAATGGCAAAAGTACCTACAGCCAGGCGATTGTGCCGTTCGTTTCTTTGATAACGGAGAGAGCCTTGGTGGTGTTAGCCAGAAGCTCGAGCTGCTTGACTCGGTAGGCGCTACAATAAAGAATGTGCTGGTGATAGCCAACGTTCCGCTATTGAAGGATGCCTATCCGATGCTCGAAAATGAGCATCTCATCTCGCCCGAAGCGGCTAATATGGGCAAACTGGAGTTTCAGATGCGCTTTTTGCAGCGTTTCCTGCAGCCCGACTTTTCGGTCCACTACCTAAAGTATCTAATAACAAAAAGGTACCAACCTTCTATGAAGGGAGTTATTGCCCCTTGTTTGCCTATTAGGGAGCCCTATACCAACAACTTTATTAATCCCCGCGATAGGGAGATAAAACGTTTGGGAGAGCGCTACTGGGTGGAGCATAAGGCTGATTTTAAGCCTCGCAAGAGGGCTGGAAAGATGGAGGAGCGTTCCATTTACAGCTTGCAGCTGAAGCTGCTTCAGAACATCAAGCGCATTTGTGACAAGCATAAGGCAACCATCAAGTTCGTTATGAGCCCAGAGTACTGCCAAACAAAAATCAACCCAGAGGATATCCGGTTGATGAAGAGCATATTGGGTGACTCCGCTGTTTGGGACTTTACGGGGATTAATGAGTACACCTCTGATATTCATAACTATTATGAGGCGGGTCACTTTAGACCAACGCTTGGTGCCCGAATTTTACAGCAGATATACCAAACCAAGCAGCAGTAACGCTTAAGGATGCTGATAATGTTGTACAACGGTCGCTCTTGCCAATGCAGGGCGACCGTTGCTTTTTGATTTTGTTGCGATCTGAGATATGAGATTTGCGATATGAGTATTGAGTAGTGGGATATGAGATGTGAGTATTGAGATTTGCGATGTGGGGCTTTTTGTGGATGGTTGTGTGGCTTCGCCATGGGTGTTGGCGGATAGGAGGTTGGTTTACTATTATGGCATTGCTGCCGGAAGGAATTTTTTCTACGAAAGGTTTCTCCTGTGCCCTAATTGGTTGTTTTGCTACAGAGTTACTTCTTGCCATTCCTTTTTTGGCGCAAAAAAGGAATCGAAAAAACATGGCGGAAATTAACTCGCACCATCGGCTTATGGGTTTTTGAGGCTTTGTGGTGCGGTGGCAGAACGATTAAGATTTGCTCATTTGGTAGTCAGGTGCCTCCCGAGTGTTGCTCAAACATGGATTTTCGCCGTTGGTTGTGTGGCTTCGCCACGGGTGTTGGCGGATGTGAGGGTGGTTTTCTATTATGGCATAGCTGCCGGATGAAGGAAAGGGCTACTGTTGACGGATTTGTAGAGGGATAGGAGATTTGTGATTTGCGATATGAGTATTGAGTAGTGCGATTTGCGACTTTTTGCTGATGGTTCTTTTTTTATAATGCTTCCTTGCATTCATATGCTTATTCTAAAGCAGGAGG
>NZ_JTLD01000062.1 GCF_000798815.1 Alistipes sp. ZOR0009
AAAGCTGGGCAAAGGCCATGCTAGCACCTACCACTGCTAGTACAATTAAAAGTAACGTCTTTTTTGCCATACTATTATATTAAAGCAGCATCATCCTGCATCCCTTTTACTCTAAAATGGGCATGCAACAGCCGATGTGCAAATATTAAACATCTTACTTCTTGGTGGAACTGGGTTTAGAGAGGCTCTCCTTGAGCTTTACAAGGCTATCGAGCCACATTTTGGTCGATTCGTTGGCCGATGCACGCTTAATACCCAAATCAACCCAGGCAATTGCACGCTTGCGCACCTTTATATCAGTACACTTCTGCTCTAAGCGCATGGGATAGTTGTAAAGCATCATCAGATCTACATCGTCCTTAGTCTTTATGCGCGCATCTATCAAATCGGCAAAGCTGCTCCATTTCCCCATCTTACCATAGGCATCAACTAGGGCGTAAAACTTCACATCCTCAATGTTCTTAACGTCCATCGACTTCATGTATTCGAGGTACTTGCCAAAGCCTGCCTCATCAAACAGCCATTTATCTCCCACATTTTTGGTAAAGGAGTAAGCCTGCATATTCCATGATAGGTTTGTCTTCCTATTTACCTCCGCCTGTCCTACCTTTTCGGCAAATAGGGGTCGATTCTTCCAGAAGTAGAGAAACTGAGCCGAATAGGTATCGTTTATATTCTCCTTAAAGATATTCCATCCCTCTGGTGTTAGCATGTAGGGCATTCCCAAAGCGGTAATCAGCTCCATAGAGGCTGCCTTAGCCTCCTCCTTAAGGTAGGATGCGTTTACGATCTTGATATACTCCTTTAGGAAGGCGGTATCGCGCACACCCGCCTTGTATTTCTTTATAAAGGAGTTTAACCCTTTACCCGACAGCGCAACATTTGCCTCCCTTATAAACTCGTTAACAGGCACCGAGCCTACAATACGATGTTCCACCTCGCCGCTAGGGGTAAAGAAAAGGAGCGTAGGGAAAGCTTTTACCTCGAACCTATTTTTAAGGTCTACCCCCTCGCCTTTTTCCATATCAACCTTAACGTTGATAAACTTATCGTTCATCAAGCTCGCTACGTCGGCATCCTTAAATACCGTTTTAGCCAAAACCTTGCAGGGGCCACACCACGAGGTGTAGCAATCCATAAAAATCATCTTATTTTCGGATTTTGCCCGCTTAAGAATGTCGGCCCAAGCATCGTGGCTAAAGAGAATCCCTCCATCTACAGCAACGGAGTCGGCTCCCCTATTTCCCATAGCTAGCTTAGCAGCCTGCATAGGCATAACCGTGAACATAAGTGCCACAACACTTAAGCTCATTACTATTTTTCTCATAACAATATATTATTGATTTAGGTAGCGCTCCCCGGTTCGTGTAAGAAGCGGGAATATACCGTTTGTAGCTTCGTCCATATAGAGATGGATGAAGGTTGTTATAAAAAGGGAAGGGTTGCTTCCCTTTTTATACAAAGTGCTATTCTAACGATTTAAAGCCTTGCAGTAAAGCATTAAAAATAGGTTCCATTACGTTTTTAGCAGCATCTCGAACCGATGAGCTTACATCGCCCGATGCCGATATGCCCAGCTTGGTACCATCGCCAGCTTCGTCGACAATGATGATAAACCCTATATTCTCGTACTCTTTGGGGGAAGTAAGAGAGAAGGATAGCGTGTTATAGTTAGTGTTTGGGGTAAGGGTAAAGTCGTATTTTTTTCCGCTATTCAGCGTCACCGTAATTTTATCGGTAGAGGAACCAACGTTAGTAACGCTGGTTATTAATCCACCAGATAGCTTGGGGTAGCTATTCACATCGCACACGGCGGCGTATGCGCGCTGAACGGACATCTCGGTTTGCAGCGAGCACGAGATGATGCGTGGCACCTTTTTAGCCGCGGCCATTTGTGAATGGGCAGCCAACGAGGTGGCCAATATGGCAACTAAAAGAAAAAGTATCTTTTTCATCTTGGTAGTTTATTCGTTGAGTGGAGCCTTTCGGCTCCACCTAACAGGTTTGTGATTACAGGTTAAGCGCCTTTTTTACGGCTGCCTCTATCTTTTCGCCCCTAATATTTTTGGCGACAAACTTTCCATCCTTATCAATGAGAATGATGTAAGGGATTCCGCTGAACTGGTAATCCTGCATAAGCTTCTTCGAATCTTTAGCGTTAAGCTGCAACCATGTTAGCTTATCCTCTTCTACGGCCTTTCTCCAGTCGCTCTCCTTCTTGTCAATAGAAACGCTAAGCACCTCTAGCCCCTTATCCTTATACTTTTCGTAAACGGCCTTGATATTTGGGGTTTCCTGACGGCATGGACCACACCATGATGCCCAGAAATCAACAATAAGCAGCTTACCTCTTAAATCTTTTAGGCTAACCATCTTGCCATCAAGGTTAGGAAATGTAAAGTCTGGAGCAACTGCGCCAATAGCTAGCAGCTTTTCCTGATTTTCATTCTTTAGGAAGCTCTCTTTTGCCTCCTTTGCCTCGGTAAACCAAGGGAACTTCTTAATAAGCACATCGTAGGTATTCAAGATTAGCTCTCTATCCACCTTCTTGTCTAACATGTTTACGGCGTAAAGAACTGTTGGGCGATCTTTGTACATTCTTACAATAAGCCTAATACGCTCATTCAAATCCTTGTCTAATGCTCTGATGTTGTTTCTTACGCACTCGTGCCAAACAGAATCTTTTGTTTGTCCTGCCTTATAATCCTCCTGGTAGGTAAGAATCATACGCTGGTAGTTTAAGTAAGTAGCTTGGCTTACCAAGTTCAGCACGTTGTTATCCTCCGAACCTTCGATGTAAACAAAAGGAGGATTTTTTACAAGGTAGCGGCAGGTATCTACACCGCGCACATTTATGGTAAGATCGTCCTTATGGGCCCAAAAATCTACGTACTCAATGCCGTAAACGCTTAGGTTGTATAGCTGCGGGTTGGTTGCATCTACCTTAAAGGAAAAGTTGCCATTGGCATCAGGAGTAACCCTCATCAGCTCCACCTTCTTGTCCCCTTTTCCCTTCGATAGCCTTATTCCATAATCTACGTAGGTCCTATTAAAGGGATCCTTGGTAAATTGCAGCTTCCCTTTTACGGTAATCTCCTTCTTTTGAGAGGCTGCACCCTTTGTTTGTGCATATAATGATGAGGCTGCAAATAAAGCCATCACACCTAAAATCAAAAATCTTTTCATTGTACTTGTTTGTTTAAAGAGCGCTATGGCGTTAACCTCCGCTCCTATTTTCAATCGGCTATTGCCATGTTTATATTCGTTATCCGGCAAGAGAAATCCTATTTCTCAAGGTTTTCAAAACCGTTGGCTACAAAAAGCCGGGGTTTTGCTTGATTACGCCCTTGCTTATATCCACCTCGCTTTGAGGTATTGGAAGCACCTTCTTATTATCGGGTAGCGTTTTGTTTTTCAACGGGCGACCAGTTCGTATTAAATCGTAGCGATTTTGTCCCTCGAATGCAAGCTCGATAAATCGCTCCCTCAAAATGCGATCAAGCAGCTCCTGCGCGCTTACAAAGTTGGAAACCACCAAAGGTGTAACCCCAGGAATAGCGCGTCCGCGCACCTGATTCAGTAGCGCAACCGATTCTGCATTTACCCCATCTTCGCGAGCAAGCGCTTCGGCTCTAGTTAGCAGAATCTCGGCGTAACGAATTAGCGGAACGTTGTCTCTTCCATCAGAATTATTAAACTTAAAGGTGGTAGAGTCGTTAACCTGCCTATCTGGGAAACCAAGATACATTAGCTTGCTAACCCGCTGATCCCCCTTCTCGTGCGAGCGAATAAACGCCTTTTCGATCCAGTAGGAGCTTTTGTAGTAGTAGGCAGAGCCCAAGTTATTGGTGTTATACTGGGTGCTTTGACTTCCATTGCTGCTAATAGGAAGGGCAAAAATATGCTCCTTGGTAAGCGGAATGGGAATAAACTTACCCTTCTCGTTGTATGGGAATAGCTCGGTAAATGTCGAAAGCCCATAAACACCGCCATCAATTACATCCTTAGCAAACTTAGCGGCCTTCGCAAAATCGTGCTTATACAGGTAAACCCTCGAAAGCAATGCCGAGGCCGAAAGCTTTGTTGCACGAGCACCATTCTTTTGATCGCTACCATAGCTGGCAGGGAGATTGGCTACTGCAAACGACAAATCTTTTACCACCTGCTCGTACACCTGCTCGTTTGTTGAGCGAGGAATTATTTGCGAGCCATCGTAACCGTTGTAAGGCTTTAGCTGAAGCGGAAGTCCTAGCCCCTGCATCTGCCCCAACAGCGCACCATCGCCAAAGAATTTTAGCAAATCGAAGTAGAGGTAAGCGCGGAGGAAAGAAGCCTCTGCCAGCTGCCTACTACGAGCCGCCTCGCTATACTTTGCATACTTGGGAATGTTGGTAATAATAACGTTGGCGTTATTTACCGCAGTATAGTAGGTCGACCAGATATCCTTTATGGATTGATCGTCGTAATCGAAGGTGGCATTAACAAAGCTGTTATTCTCATTGCTAAGATGTAGCACATCGGTAGTTTGATCGCCAATAATAAAGCCCGGATAGTAGGTTGAACCACTACCAAGTACCGCTTGGTAAAAGGAGTGGTAGGTTCCGGCAAGAATCGACTCTACCGACTTCTCACTTTCGAAAGCACGCTCCTCTGTTAGCGTATCTTCGGGTGCAAGGTCGAGCCAAGAGTCGCACGATGTTGCCAATAGCATTACTGCTGGCAGAGCAGCATAAAAAAGCATCTTTTTCATAGTAGCTCGCATTATAGTCCAAATTTTAATCCAACCTGTACGGTTCGAGTTTGCGGCATCGTTAGCTCGTCGTAGCCAGACATTACTGCCGATGACCCAAACGCGCTAACCTCAGGATCTAACCCAGAATAGCTGGTAATGGTGAATACGTTAGAGCAAGCAACAAACGCCTTTACGTAGTCGAAGAACTTCAGCTTACTCATTTTAGTATCCAAAGTGTAGGCCAGCTCAATATTCTTTAAGCGCAGATACGAGGCATCCTCTAAAAAGCGTGAGCTTTGTCGCGAAACAGAATGGTCTGTCCCCATTGTACCCCCCGACGACATCACAATTGAGCTGTTATTGAGCTTCGGAATTGAGGTGTTGTGCCCATTAATCTTCCAGTAGTCCAAAATATCCTTGCTTAAGTTATTTGCATCCAGAGTTGTGTAGGTCAACAGCGTTGCATTGGTTCCATTCATCATTTTATTACCATACGAGAAGGAGAAGAGCACGTTAAGGTCAAAATTTTTGTACCTAAACGAGTTGGTAAAGCCTCCTGCGATTTTAGGCAGCGCCGTACCAAACACCTTCCTGTTGAGCGGTCCTTTCTTTGGATCGGAAGCGGGAGGCGTGGTGTTAACCGTACCATCTGCCCAAACCCAAAGCGAATTCCCTGTTTTGGGATCAACACCAGCCCACTCGTAAAGGTAAAACTGTCCGGCAGCCTGTCCCTCCTTGAAATACTTGTAGCCACGATCGGCACCTGCGGGGTCTGCCCCACTAAAGTTCAGCTTAAGTATTTTGTTTACATTCCGAAAAAGGTTTACGTTGGTAGTCCACGTAAAATCCTTGCTCGAGTAGTTAACCGTGTTAATAGACACCTCAAAACCCTGATTCTCCATATCGCCAATATTCTGAGGCTGGGAGCTGATACCCATAAACAATGGAACGGAAGAGGCGTAAAGCATGTCGGTGGTCTTCTTGTAGTAGTAGTCTACCTGAAAGGTAATTCTACGCTGCAGGAACGAGAGGTCTAAACCAATATCGGTCGAGTTGGTCTTCTCCCATCTTAGGTATGGATTGCCGGGCTGCTTGTAGCCTAGTATTGGCGTTCCGTTGTACGAAACGTCGGTAACCGAGGTGTACTGCCCTACGTTTCCGTAGTATCCACCCGATCCGTCGACCCTCGAAAGGCCGTAGCTTGCCCGAAGCTTAATTTCATCTATAAACTTAAACTGCTTAAAGAAAGATTCCTCCGAGAGCTTCCATCCTGCCGAAAACGAAGGCGTCCCCACATATCGGTTATCCCTGTTAAAGCGAGAGGAGCCATCGAGCCTATAGGTAGCACCAAGCATATAGCGACCGTTGAACATGTAGTTAAACCTTACGAATGCAGATATCAAGGCCCACTTCTGCGTATTGGCAGCCATCACCTTTTTTGTCTCTGCCGAACCGATGCTCAGCACCTTATCGTCCATAAAGCCTGTTCCCGAAAGGCCATTACGGCTTTCCACCGATGTTTCGTAGCTTTGTCCAACAACTCCCTGCAGCAAATGCATGCCTATGCTCTTTTGGAAGTTTGCCGTATTATTTACCACCACCTTTCGGTTTATCCCGTTGCTTTCGGTTGCCTGTCCGCCCTTTAAATCTGGCGTTTCGGCCTGACGGCTATAGGTTCGCGTTGCCAAAAAGTCTGTACCGAGCTCCGACTTTAAGGAAAGCCAAGTGAATGGGTTATACTCCAAAAACATATTTGCAACGGTTCTATAGTCATCCGAATAGGCCGTATTATTTAGTTTTGCCACCGGGTTCCACGAACGATTACCGTAGGCATTCCCCTCGTAGCCGTACTTGTAGCTTCCGTCAGCATTATATATGGCCAAGTTTGGTGCCTTCATCGCAGCTTCCCTAAATACAGATTGAGCATTAAGCGAGTTGTTTCGGGTAAAGGATACGTTTATGCTAGTTCCAAAGGTAAATTTCTTGGAAAGCTTGCTTTCGATGTTAAGGCGAGATGAGTAACGCTCAAAGCTATTCTTCTTTATATATGCCTCCTGGTTAATACCAGAAAGGCTGAAGTAGTAGGAACTTTTTTCAGATCCACCCGACAGGGAGGCGTTTACGTTATGCGAGTAGGCAGGTCTTATCACCTGATCGAGCCAGTTCGTATTCTCCGTTGCGGTAAACTTAACCCCATAGGGCTTATAGTAGGCGTTGTAAACCTGGCTATACTCCTCCCCATTTAGCAGCTTCGGAAGCTTTAAGGGGTTGCTTATCGTAGTCGAATACTGAATATCAACCTTTACCTTTTCGCGACTTCCCTTTTTGGTGGTAATAAGAATCACCCCATTGGCACCACGCGAACCGTATATAGCAGTCGAAAAGGCATCCTTGAGCACCTCAATCGACTCGATATCGTCGGGATTTAGGTTGGCAAGAGGATTTTTCTCAAATTCCTGCCCAATACCTCTGGTGATAACATCCTCGTTTCCACCGTTCATAGAGGCCCACTTTACGGAGGAGTTATTGAAGGAGGTGTTGTTGAAATCGCGACCCGTGCCATAGATAGGCACTCCGTCAATCACGTATAGCGGCGAGTTGTTTTCGCCATATAGGGTGCTTATTCCTCTTATGGACATTAGCGTAGCACTACCAGGAACACCAGACGATGAGGCAACATGCAATCCGGCAACCTTTCCTAGCAACGCATTATCCAAGCTGGTGGCAATTTTTTGCAGCTTTTCTGCTTTAACCGTAGATACGGCCCCCGTAATACTTCGACGGTCCTGCTTGCCGTAGCCCACAACTACCAGCTCGGTAATATTCTTAGTTTCCTCGTTTAACATGACGTTTATAACCCGGCTAGCTTTAACCACAATGGTCTGAGGCTCAAAACCGATACATGAAAAGACGAGTACATCATTAGCTTCCGCCTTGATGGAATAGTTCCCATCAATATCGGTAACAACTCCTTTGGTCGTGCCCTTCACAAGAACAGTTCCTCCAATAATCGGCGACTTATCTGCAGCACATGTAACCCGACCTTTAACATCTTTTGCCAACAAACCAGTATTTTTAGTAATTTGGCCAATTGAAATTAAGGGTAGGAAGGTGCAGAATGCCAATATCAGACGCAGCATTCTAAACATTCTCTCTTTATTTTAAAATTAGGGTTTGGATGCAGTAGAGGCAACTACTGCATCCTTTTTTATAACAACAGCTACTTAATTCTATTCAAATAGCAGCTCCATACATCGCGAATAGGAACATCCGTCTTATTCTCTTCTGTTTTAAAGCCACCAATGATTGCAATCTTTCCGTCTTGGCTAACGGTAACGCTGTGGCGCGAACGTGGAGTGAAAGAGGCAGGCAAAGCCTTCTTATCTGCTACCGCATTCCATGTTTTTCCTTCATCTTCCGATACAAGGAAATCACCCAACTTCCCATTTGCATCCTGGCCACCAATCATGTAAAGCTTATCGTCGTACACGAAAACGGCTTGTCCGCTACGAGCAGAGAAAGGCTTAGTTGAGGCCACTTCGGTCCAAGTAACCCCGTCGGTACTTGTCCAGATGTCGTTTTTGTACTGCCAAGTTGGAGCCCATGCGCTACCTGTATTAAGAGCACCTCCAATCATCCACATTTTTCCCTTGTAGGAAACAACAGCTCCGTCGGTACGTGGTGGGAAGTTCTCCTTCTTGTCGTTGATCTTTACCTTTTTCCATTTAACACCATCGGCAGAGGACCATACGTCATTCATTGGGTTGTTGGTCATCAAAGAGCCATAGGCAACGCTATGACCGCCAATAACCCATAGCTTGTTGTTAAAGCTAACGGTGTTAAAGTTAGCCCTAGGTGAGAAGATGGTATCAACCCTCTCCTTAGCCCCAATAAACTCGGCATTAACCATTGCCCAATTCTTTACGTCCTGAGTTTTTCGTACCCAGTTGTAAACCGATCCCCAGTTGTCTATATTGTTATCTGCCTTACCGTCACGATCCTCTATTTGGGCCATTGGGCAAAGACCGCCTATTTGCCAAAGGTTGTCGTTGGCAACAAGCAACGCCGATTGAGGGTAAGGAAGCTGGCGATCGCGCTGATTTGGATTAGTAACGGCACTCCAGTCGATAGGTGCAAGTGTCCATGTCTTCAAATCTTTCGATGTGTAGTAGTCGTGGAAGCTAAGCGATCCAAAAGGAAGCGACTGAATGTTAGCCATCACGTAGGTTCCCTTGTAGTAAACTACAGAAGACCAAGTGTAGGCTGGGAATCCTGCTTCGCCCATAGGAATAAACTGCCAGTTTGGATCGATCTTGGCCACGTTTACCTTAACGGTGTACGACTTGAGCGTTCCATTTTCGGCGTAAACGTCAAACTTTAGAGGGTTAGCATAATCGTTTGCTGTTACTCCGCTTACCTGAATCTGGGTACCCACCTTCACGATCACCTTTTCGTGAACCGTAGTAAAGTTGGCAACAAGCTTACTTACATCGGTACCTTTAGGAAGGCTGTCGGCATTTTGAATAACCATAGCATCCTGATCGACAGTGAACGCGTAGCTCTTTACAGCATCATTCGTAAAAGAAAATTCCGTAACCCCCGTGAGGTCACTCTTCAAATCATCCTTCTCGCAACCAGCAATGGCAAAGGCAACTGCCACCACTGATAGAGTTTTCAAAAATTTGTTCATATCGGTTTATTTTAAAATTAGGGTCAAATCTTAAAGGCTTAGGTTTACTCCAACAATAAAAGTCTTTGCCGTAGGCATTGTCATCTCGTCGTAGCCGCTTTTAAGCAGCGACGAACCGAAAACAGAGGCCTCCGGATCTAAGCCGGTATATCTAGTTAGCGTTAGCAGGTTAAGCCCCTGTAGGTAAAGCTTCACCTCCGTTCCGCTCTTGAAAATGTTCGGAATGGTATAGGTTGCCGTTATGCTCTTCATCCTGACAAACGAGGCATCTTCGAGAAACCTTGAGCTTAATCGGCTGATGGTATAGTCTAGTATATCTCCGTTGGGCTTCATCACAATCGACTTATTGATTAGCGCTGGCACCGAGGTAACATGCCCCTTAATCTTCCAATATTCCTGCATATCCTTCGAAAGGTTGTTAACCTCGTTGGCCGTGTAGGACATCAATGTAGCCTTGGTGCCATTAAAAAGCTTATTGCCATACGAGAACGAGAAGCTGGCATCTACCTTAAAGTTGGCATACTCCATTCCACAGCTAAATCCTCCAAAAAAGAGCGGAGTAGCCGTTCCCATATTCCGACGGTTCAAGGCTCCTCCATCTACGCCTTCGGGAGCAACCTCGGTTATGGTTCCATCATTTAGGCGCCATAGCGGATTTCCATTGGCTGGATTTACCCCTGCCCAATCGTAAAGAAAAAACTGCCCAGCAGCCTTTCCTACCTCAAAATTCTTATATCCTCCCTCCTTCTCCGTTCTAAAGCTGGTAGCACCACCTAACGAAAGTATCTTGTTGCTGTTCGACGCTACATTAGCGGCCAAATTCCACTGCAGGCCGCGAGCCAATTTACCTCTGTACGAAATACCAACCTCAACACCCCGATTCTGCATCTTACCACCATTAATAAGCTGGCGGTGGGCGCCTGTCATTAAGGGAACATCGGAGTAAATGAGCATATCGTGGGTAACCTTATGGTAGCAGTCGACCGAAATATTCAGCGAGCTGCTAAACGCGCTAAGATCCACTCCCGCATTCAGGGTTGATAGCGTTTCCCATTTTAGCTGCGGAATACCTTGGTATTTAATAGAAAGAATAGGTAATCCCCAGTAGGTTACATCATTTAAAAACTCGTACTGGTTGTACCTCGAATAGTAGTAGGCCGCTGCATCTATATTGGTGATGCCGTAGCTCAGCCTCAGCTTCACATTATCGAGCTTAGGTACGTCATACCAGCTCTCCTTATCGAGGTTCCATCCTACCGACAGCGCTGGAGAATGGGCGTATCGGTTCATCTTGCTAAAGCGCGAAGAGCCATCGACACGATAGGTAAAGCCAGCGAGGTACCTATCCCTGTAGGAGTACATCCCCCTCACAAAGTAGGCCGCCAGCGCATATTCGTTGTTTTCCCTTATGGAAACGGTATTTACATTCGAGGTTGTTCGGGCATTAATCACATCCTTAGACTGCGTTCTTTGCCTAAACTCATTCGATTTTTCTAGGCTTAATCCTCCCGTTAGGAATAGATGCCCATATTGAGAATTTCTATTTAGCTCCAAAAAGTTATCGGCAACAATTTTATAGTTAAGCAGCAGCTCCTCCAATCCCAGCTCCTTTTCCTTACTAAATAAGGGAGTATCCATGCTAAGCATCCTATTGTAGAGCACCTCTACCCCGGCGTTGCTGTTCCATGTAAATCCCCAAGGCAATCTTACCTTTAGCGAGTTGCTCGAGGTAACGCGCAAATCTTTCAGGTAGTTTGTGCTACTATTATCAAGCGGATTTATATAAATTGCCCCCACAGGATTGCCTCCTTTACCAAAGGTGTACTCCCCATTCTCGTCAAACACGCTAATATTCGATGGTTTTAGCAGCGAGTAGGCATATAGCGTCTGGGCATTAATAGACTTATTATTAACGTACGAAATCGAGTTGGCCGAGGAGAAGCTCAGCACACCGCTAAAAGGCATACTCAGGTTTAACCGTCCGGTAATGCTGTTGAAATTGTTGTTTCGGATATACGCCTGCTGCGAGCTGTAGCTTAAACTGGTGTAGTACTTAGTACTCCCCTTCACCCCGCTTCCCGATACATTTACCGAGTTATTACTCCCTGCTCGAATAAGCTCCTTAGGCCAGCTGGTATTAACGTTGCTTGGAAACTGAAGATCTAGCCCTTTAATTTTTTTGTAAACGGTGGTGTATATTTTAGCATACTCTGCGCCTGAAAGTAAAGGCTCCGAATTGCAAGGTAAGCTCACCGAGTGGCTGTAGCCAATGTTTAGCTTAAACGGACTACCATTCCCCTTCTTGGTGGTAATCATAACCACCCCTCCCGATGCCCTTGATCCAAAGATAGAGGTCGAGTAGGTATCCTTCAGCACCTTAATCGACTCCACATCGTTTAGGTTGATGTACGAAAAGGGATTGCGCTCAAACTCAGAACCCATCATCCAGTTTAAAACATCCTTATACTTCACCCCCATTATCGAGAACATTGGCATCTCCATGTTATGAAAGTAGGTGGAGTTGTAGTGCTTTCCGATACCGTATAGAGGAATGTCGTCAATTACAATCAGAGGGGCATTGGCCTCATCGAAAAGCGAGTTTATTCCCCTAAAAAATAGGGTATTGGCAGAGGCTATTGCTCCAGACGACTCGGTTATACCCAGCCCCGATATCCTACCGCTTAGCAGATTCGAGAAGGTGTTGCCCACAGGCTTCATCTCCTTTAGCTCCACTGTTTGCGTGGCTCCAATGGTATTCATACGCGGAACTGCCCCATACCCAATAACACAAACCTCATCTAACTCGAGCATCGATGGTTCTAAAACAACGGTACTGGGGCTACCAGAAAGCGGGATGCTCACCGGCTTATATCCCAACGCCGAAACTACCAGCTGATGAACCTGCGCATCAACTTTTAAGCTAAACTGGCCTTCCCAATCGCTGGTGGTACCAAAAGCCTTATCGGAAGTGTAGATGGAGGCGCCTACTACTGGAGTAGAATCAATGCTACTAATAACCACACCTTTAAATAACCTAGTGCTACTAATTGCCGCAACGACCTGCTGTGGAACTTTACGGTTTAAGGCCATATGTCGGCCCATAACTACGCATCCATAGCCACACCTCTCGAAGCAGCTGCCAATCAAATAGGCAAGAGTAACCACCTTTGCTCCTATATCCACCTTCTGGTTTAGCATTATATCGCTAGGCGAATAGATAAACGTATAGGTCGTTTGCCTTTCTATCTCGGCAATAACCTGCTCTACGGTACAGATACGCGACTTAAATCGTACGGTTTGGGCAAGCCCCTTATCAGGTTGGTTTAGGCAGACAGCCCTACCTGCTCGCGAATCCGCAGCAGCAGCAAGCAGCAGACTTACCGCCAGCTGAACGTAGAACAGCCCTATTTTAAACCAACCAGCCATCTATGAGTTATGTCGTGTTATGTAGTAAGTACCCTGCCTTTCCGACACCTGCAGATGGTTGGTAAGCGATAGCAGCTCAAGAATGGTTGCCAAACTTTCGGTTGTAAACTTCCCGCTTAACGCCACGTTATTTAGCTCCGGATCGCTAATAACTACCTTTGATCCAAACTTACGTTCTAGGATATTTTTAATCTGAGATAGCGGAGTTGCCGAGAAGATAAGCATCCCCCCCTTCCAAGGTGCTACAGGGATTACCTCGTGGCTGTTCTTGCTCAAAACGTTATCGGCAAGCGATAAGATGGCCGACTGGTTGGCGGTTAGCAGCTCCTTACGGCTATCGTTGCCAAAGGCAACCTTACCCGATAGCACCGAAGTTTTGATAAACCTATCGTTACCGTAGGCTGAGATGTTGAACTTCGTCCCCAGCACCTTTACCGAGCAGCCGCTCTTTAGCCCTACCACAAAGGGCTTGGATGGATTCTTAGCTACCTCAAAGTAGCCTTCACCCTCAAGCTTAACCCTTCTTATGCTTCTGTTGAAATGGTTCTCGACAAAAAGCTTACTCTCCGAGTTAAGCCAAACAACGCTACCATCTTCGAGCGTAGTTTTACAGGTTGCGCCAACACCCGCTTGGGCAACCAGCTCGTATGAGGATCTAAATGTGGTATAGTAGGCCACCGACAACGAGGCGATGGCAAAAAGGATGGATGCGGCAACTCGCTGGGTAAAAACAACCCTTCTTCGTCGCCTGTTCTCGTTTTCTATCTTGGAGATAAGCAGCGCCTTAATCTTATCGGCATTGCTGGTACGTGTAATGCGGCTCCCGTTAGCCTTGTGCCAATATCGCGCGATGGTTGCGTACGCTTCGCTCTCGCTGATGGCCCGATCCAACTCCTCGGCCTCCTTAGGGGTAAGCTCCCCGGCCATTGATTTCCCTAAAAGAGTATAAAAGTATTCCGAAGTCATCTTTACTAATTTTAAGTAAAGACTCCTGTTTTGTTATTTACCCCTAAAGGATTTTAGAATTTAGCTAACGAAGCGGTGATTTTTTTGATACCTATCGATATCTGCGCCTCCACCGTCTTGATGGAGATATCCAAGATCTCCGCAACCTCGCGATGCTTTAGGCCATCTATCTTCACCAGCTTAAAGATATCGCGGCAGCGCTCGGGTAGGTTCTCGATCTCCTTGAGCATACTCTGTATTAGCAGCTCCTCTTCTTCCTCGTCCTCCTCGGCGCAATCCACCCTATAGGCTAAATCCTCAAAGGGGAGATCCTCTATCGAGCGGATTACCCGCCTGCGCTTTAGGTAGGTAAAGGCCTTGTTTTTTACGGAGGTGTAGAGGTACACCTTTATGTTCCCAATCTCGTTTAGCCTATCGCTATTCTTCCAAATGGAGAGAAACACGTCAGACACCAGCTCCTCAGCAACCATCCGATCCTTAACGTAGCTCATGCAAAAGGCCGTTAAGTTGGCTGAATGCTTTTCGATAAGAAGCTCAACTTCTGACTCTATTGGATTGGAACTACTTTTATAAAGCACGATGATTAAAAGATTGCGTAATTATCCCTCAGCTTGATTACAAAAAGTTGAAAAATTCAACGGTCGAAGCTAGCATTTTTTTAGAAAGTTTCGCCATCCAACCCTGCCAGTTCGAACATCTCGCGGGGTAATAGGGCTACCACAATTTGCCTATGCGCTGAGTTGCATACTTTTCGAGCCTGTGCTTTTTTTGAAATATTTTACGAATGCCGCCCACCTGTAGCAGGCAACACCACCAGCTCGCACAAGCAGTTTGGGTAGCGCCCTATCTATAGTTGCGGCTTTGAGAGTACCACCCTTTGCTTTTTAGGTAGATAAGATACCTTTGCAGGCAGCATTAATCTTAACTGCTTCACCTAAGTTCTGGGAGGTATAGCTGTATTTACAAACCAATACTAAGAAATGAAAAGAGGGAAATATAGAGAACAAAACCTTTGCTACTTCTGTCAAAATAGTAAAAGAGATATCAGCAAGGGCATCCTTTGTGGGATAGATAGTAACCAATACGATAAAAAACGATGCCTATCGTTTATAGAAACAGAAACCTCCAAGCGGTTAAAAGAAGACGCAGAAAAACGCTCACAAAAGCGAAGAAAGGATATTCGCATTATCTTAGTGATGATTGCCTCTATTACTATTGCTACCATCGCATTTAAGATACACATTAACAAGAATGCCAAAGATCACCATACTAAATATGCCAATATATTAGTTCAAAAAATACTTACCCTTCCAGACTCTACTCTCTTTAAAGAAATGCATTATTCCGTATCCATTCTCGATCTAAAATTCCCAAATGGAAATACCCGATGGAAGTTTGCCCGAGGAAACACAGTAGGCAAAGAAAATTTGATAGCCATCTTCAAGCAGTATAAGCAAAAGGATTCAAGACTTACCTTTAAAAAGTTCTACATCGACGATGATAATATTGGGCACCTACTATTTTTGGGTACCTCTTCAGCCTCTTTTGGACCGTCCATTATCGAATTAAAGACAAAAGAATATGATGGACTTATAATCATTTTCGACATGCTAAGCTACCAAGAGGGAAACTGGATAAGCAGCATCGAATCAGCATATCTAACCATAAAAAACAAAGAGCTAGACACGCTCCTTGAACGAAGCATGCAAGCACAATCTAGCGGCGATAAAGAGGCTGCCATCAAATACCTTACGCTACTCGACCAAAAATACGGAGGGTTGCTCTCTAGCAGAGACACCTACCTGCAGCTTTATGAGCTAAAATCGATTAGCGAAGGAGCGCATATAATAGCAGAAAAGATAGATCAGGAACTTAAAAAAAGCGGTAGCGACTACTTTAAGCTCATTTGGAATTATCGCCGAGCATTTTATACTAAGGATATTTTACAGCTACGTCATTACGCCTCTATGATGAAGAAGATTGTAGGTGACGATCTATCCTTCGAATGTGACGAGCTTTACGTAAAAGGAGCAACAGGCGATAGACCCGCCCAAGCAATCCAAAAAATAGAACGTATAATAAAGCGCAACCCCAACATTGCCTACCCTTACCTGATCTACTGGAAACTATGTAATGACACCAACAACCCCCAAAAGGCGAATGAGCTCTCACACGTAATAATCTCACTATTTAGCTAAAAAAATAGGAAACAGATTTGTGCCCTGCAATCCAAAATAGCGAGAGCAGGGCATTCCTTTTATACATATTGCTACTTCCCATTCATTCCCCAAAAGAAGCACCTGCTAGGCTCCAGATCAACCTCCATTTTTTAAGCTTACCGCTTTCTTTTTAGCTTCTAGTCCTACAACTTACCAGCATTTTTTTATATATTTAACAACATTGAGTACTCGTTCACCCATTAGCGTACCTACAGACCGCGAAAAGCCCTCTTTAAACCATATTAGCATAAGAATAGATATGGCAGCAGGTAAGACAAAGAAAGTAAACGAATATCAGGCCGAAAAGCAACGCCGGCTACATCTAATTAATGCTCAAAAAGCCAAAAATGAGCGGATGTTTTCCCTACTGGGAATACACCATCTATATCAGCTGCTCGACGAAAAAAGCAAAGATAAGCTTGCTCGAGTTCGGATATCAGCCACCCTTATTGAGGCCACTCCAGGCTGCAACGACCAACGCTCCAAAGAGGTGATCGAAAACATCAAGCAGGCCTTCAGATCATTTGAAACAAGTACCGAAATCCTCCTACTTACTGGAAAAAAGATAACGCTACGCGATTTTAAGACTACCCTTACCTCCATATTCCTCTGTATGGAAAGCGAAAAAATCAGTGTAGGGCCGCATACGAAGGAGATAAAGAAGGAGATAAATAATCTCCTCAGTAAGTATATCGATATTTGGCTAGGGGTTGACCAGCAGAGCAAAGACTTTTTCGACGACCTCTGCACGCACATCTCCTCCCTTAAATATGGGATATACTATCCGAAAGAAACGTATAAGGAAAAGCCGATGACCAGCCTAGAGGATAGCTGGTCCACCAGCCCCGTGTTTCTATTTAACCGGGAGATACCCAACCACCGGCAGCTGAACTTTGATGGCAAAAAGCGCGAGGTATACCAAATGGGATTCCCCGAACTCAACAAGGGAGTGCGGTGGACACAGGTAGCCTCCGAACGGTTGGGCCTCCCCTACGGTAAAAGCTACCCCTGCTACATTCAGCAGCATGCCATAGTCCGGCTAACCGAGCGCATAGGCATCTTCTCCGAGTCGGTATCCGTCTTCCAAGCCTGCCTTAGCCTAGAGCAGGGTAAGGTACTACGCATGCCCAACAGCGAAGCGTTCTACTTCGAGCTCAAAATCCTCAACATTAAGCTGGGATATCTGGTAACCTACCTCATCGACGAAATGCTGGTGGTAAAAACCTTCATCTTTGTTACCCAAAGCGGATCGCCCGAGGGCAAGCGTATTGAAGCCGCCATGGGGCTTAAACGAGACGATAAGGACTACATCGGCATGAGCACGCTCAAAGGATTCCTCTCCGAAGATGTAGCCAAGAATCCCAAAATGGCTATTCTGCTAGAGAAGTCCGGGTGTGCCGACCTCCTAAACGCCTACGAGGTGTTTTCCAAAAAGGTAAATATAAAAGGGATGCAAGCAACTGGCCGAATAATAACCCAATACCTCGAGAAAAGCTGGCGGCCCCACAAAATAGAGTCGATGGAGAGCTACACATCCGACCACCTGGCTATTGTGCCGCTGCTACCTCCGCAACCTGCACCACAACCCGAAGTGGTACTAGAGGAGCTCGAAGAAATGGAAATGGAAATGGAAGCACCAACCGCAGCACCTCCCCAAAAGCCAGTCAGCAAGAGGAGAAAGATCATAGCCCTGCTGCTGCTTCCTGTACTTATTCCTTTATTGCTGCTTGTATACCTGATTCTTTGGATAAAGAATGGCTTTAAACCCATAAAGGTGGATAATAGTACCAGCGACAATGCCAAGTAGTCGTTCCTAGCAGAGTGAACGATTATCACCTCTAGCCCACCCTTTACTTTTCTATAGGCTACTGGATGCAAAAAATGCCGGGACAAGCCCGGCATTGTAGTATTATAATATGCTTTACCTCCAACCGATAGTTTCTCAACCAGTCTTTTTTAAGCCGCTAGATAGCGAATTTATTAGGCTAAGCAGCTTGGTTAGCAGCTTTTCCTTGTCCAAGCTATCCTCCTCAGCAATGCTTCTCCACTGCTTCAGATACTTGAAATGGAGGTTGTGCAGCACCTTGAGCTTATCCTCTCGCCACATAAGGTTATCGTACTGCCCATCTCTTCTTACCGCTGCAGGCTCGCCAAAGAGCTCTTCCACCATCCTAAAGCCATTCTCGAAGTCGGCAAGTATCTTACTCATAAACAGCTCGCGCTCCTCGACATTGGTGTCGAGGTTGGCGTACAGCTCCATGATCTCCACATTCGAAAGAATCAGGTTGCTTTCGGTTTGAATCATCAAGAACTTGAAGAAGGCCCAATCGTTTATCCACCTCTTGAGCTGGTTAAACGCCTCCGGCTTCTCCTCCTTCAGCAGCTTCAGGGCCTCACCCAAACCAAACCAACCCGTTATGGCAATCCTCGAAAGGTTCCAGCTGAACACCCAAGGGATAGCTCGCAGGTCATTCAGCGTTCTGGTACCCGTTCGTCTCGCTGGCCTCGATCCTATCTTACTCCTCTCCAGCACATCTATACAGGTTACGTTGCTGTAGAAGTTGATGAACCCAGGTGTTTCAATCAAGCTTCGGTAGTGCTCGTACGACTTTTGCGCCAAGAACTCCATCGTATCGTAGGGGTACTCCTCCTCGATGGCATTTGCCCGGCTTAGTATATTTTGCTTAGCCACCCCCGAAGCCAACGAGTTGATGTTGTAGGTGGCCGTTAGCGGATTACCAAACTGCTGGGCAACCGACTCGCCCTGCACCGTAATCTTAACCGTACCATTCACCGTATTAAGGGGCATCCCCTCTAAGAATCGGTGATACTTACCACCACCTCGGCTTATGGTACCTCCAGTGCCATGGAAGAAGTAAACATCGGTACCATGCTGTCGGCCAACGGCAGCCAGCTCCTTTTCTGCCTTAAAGAGATTCCACTTGCTGGCAATCGTTCCGCCATCCTTATTGCTGTCGCTGTAGCCCAGCATTATCTCCTGCTTATTGGCGATAATGGGCAGGCGCTGCTTGGTTATAGGATGCTGTAGGAACTTTTCCAGAATGCTTGGACCATTATAAAGATCGTCGATGGTTTCTAGCAGCGGAACCACCCGTATGCTGGTGTTAAGCAGCTGGGTTTCGCGCATCAGCAGGTACACCACCAGCAAATCGCTAAGATTACGGGTCATGCTAACTATAAACGCGCCAATACCATCTGCTCCATACTGGTTTATATGATGGCGTACCACCCGATAGCAATCCAGCACATTGTCGGCCTCTGGACCGTACGACACGGTAATATCCGTAATTGGGGAGTGATTCTCCAACGCTCGGTTTAAGAAGCTAACCCGCTTCTCCTCGTCCCAGCTCTCGAAGTCGAAATCCTTCTCCCCGTTGGTCTTTAGAATTTGTGAGATGGCCCTATCGTGGAATGTGCTATTTTGGCGGATATCCAGCTTAGCCAGATGAAAGCCAAAGCAGCAAACGGTTCTTTCTATCGGGAAAAGCAAATCCTCGGCAATCCCCTTTAGCCCGTTATCTATTAGTATATCCCTTAAGTTTTTCAGATCCTCGGCAAGCACCCTGCTCGATCGGTATAGCGCATTGGCATCGGCGTTATTTCCGGCAATGGTATTATCGAGCAGCAGCAGCATTAGGTTCACATACTGCCGCCAAGGCTCGTACGAATTTCTGCGTACCGCCATCTCGCCAACCTCGCCTAGCACCTGCAGCTTCTTGCTGATGGCCTCGGTAAGCCGGTAGGGAACCGGAGTATTGGTTGCCGATATCGAGAGCCTTTTAGCGAGGGTTGTAAGCTGCGAGCGTACCAGCTCCAGCGCCTTGCTGCGGTGTAGCAGCAGCGTTTCCTGCGTAATGGCAGGCGTCACCAGCGGGTGACCATCCCTATCGCCACCTACCCAGCTACCAAATGTAATCTTAGGAAAAAGATCTGGATTCTTAATCTTATTCGGATTCAACCCCATCTCTATCCACGATCCCTTAAGCTGCTGGTCGCTCTTCTCCATAACGGTCGGAAAGACCTTGCTCAAGTAGTATAGCGTATTGGCCCTTTCGTCCCTAACATCGGGTTTCTCCAGGTAGATCTCGCCCGTGCGCCACCATCGCTCCAGCAGGTTGATGATCTTCTCCCTGATGGCATACTGCTCGAGGGTGCTTAACGACACATTCTCGCGCTGCACCAGAAGCAGGTAAAGCTCGCGGTGAATCTCAATTACCGTTACCCGCTTTGCCTCGGTGGGGTGCGCCGTAAGAACAGGAATCACATGCGTCTGCGAAATGGCTTCGAGCATCTCCTCCTCGCTTACGCCCTCCTCCTTCCAGCTTTTAAAGGCCTCGGCCCACGAACCTCTAATGGAGAAGATATCCTCCTGGTTCTCCATCCTCCGACGGTACTGCGTGGCACCGTTCTCCTCCACCAGCGTCATCAGCTGAAAGTAGATGCTCAGCGACTGTATAACCTTATCGCTCGAAACGATATCGGTACCTAATGCCGATAAGTCTTGCGGGTTGCTTTTTATCAGCGAAATTACCTCATGCTCATTAATCCTCGACAGCATCTCGATGTAGCAATCGAGTATAAAGCTCCGGTCGTTGGTAATTTTCTGAAATGGGTTTTGGTTACTGGTCATTTGTAACGCCTTAAATTATCAAATTAAAACTCAAAGGTAGTAAAGAAAAGTCAAAGCTTGGTGTTGTAGGAAGTTAAACAGAAGGTATCTCCAAGAAGTTAGACGGAAATAGACGGGAGTTAGACGGAGGTAAACGGAAATGCACGGAAGTTATCCGGAAGTTACATGAAGGCTGGGAAGTAAAAAGAGTTAGACGAAGTCAAAGAATAGTGGTTATCCCACATCTCAAATCTAATTCCCTGTGCCCTCTGTGTCTCCGCGTCTCTGTGTTGAATCATATCTCAAATCTCCCATCTCACATCGCATATCTAAATCCCAATCCTTAAGGTAGCTGCTTATGACGCTGGCACTACCAGCTGGACTTTTATTTGGAGTCATCGCAGCCCAAAAAGCGAGGCTGCTGCCCTGCAGCTTTAGCAGGTAGCCCAATCCTGCACTATCGAGAAAGCCCTTAAGCTTAGGAGCATCTGCTGCATTTATCGTTAGGAAGGTACTTAGCTTGTCTATTTTCAAATACTCCTTGTCAACCTTCGACAGGCCGCTGATCTTATCCAGCCTCGCGCCTTCGGGTGTCGAGCTGTTGGTTACAAATAGGAATGTTTTTACCAGCAGGATACCATCAACAAGGTAGGCAGCAAAGTATCCTATCTTGCCCTCTAAAAGATTAACCTCCAACAGGTAGCGCCCACCTCCCACATCGTGCACCTTCGGGTTTGCGCTTATACTTTTAATGCATAACCCAAAAGCCACACCTACTAGTAGTGAATCTAAGCGCTCGGCCAACCGCTCTATGGCATGGCTCTGCAGGTAAACATCAACGGGCGTCCCCTTGAAGCCAAAGTGCTCGCGTTGTATGGTAAGGCTACATGCCTTGGAGCCAACATCGCCAATCTGAAAGCGGTAGCATGGACGGGAAAGCCCATCTACAACAACCATCTTTTGCTCTACTGGCGCTACCTCATAAAAGATCTTCAGCTTGCAGGTGTACGATTGATCCAACGAATCCATCGCCTTATCGCTCGCTATCTCATGCTCTACTCTAAATAGAACATTCTCCTTATAGGGAACCGCAACAACACAGCATAAAACTCTTAACCAGTCTTTTATCCCTTCCTGAAGATCCATCAGACACGCATCCAGAAACTCCTTCACCCCCCATAAGTTTTTCTCGATCTCCTCGTAATGAGACATCTGGCTCTTGACCTTAAAGCCAATTAGAAACCTAAACGATTCGAGATTGAACAAAACCTCATGGCCCGTTATTACCGCTCCATTGGTGTAGGTGTAGGTTTTTCTACTCAGATACGCCTTAATAAGCCTCTTCGCAAACTGCTCTACCTCGATTACCGGCTTTTGTGGGCCAACCTGCTCGAATAACAACCCTGAAGTACGAGCTCTGAAGGAGCAAAACATATCGATGCGATCGAATAGACGAAGGTGCTCCTTCACCCCCAGCTTATCAAGCAGGGCAAAGAGGTTGCGGTAGTAATCCAACTCTAGCTTCTCGTGAGCCTTTCGCAGCTCGGCAGCCCTTTGTTCCTTTTGACGAGCCTTTTTGGCTTTTGCTTTCCTATCTTTTGCCATGGTCAGGTTTTATGAGGTTATTCTTCCTTCCCTGTTTAGAGCGACAACGCGGAACTACAACAAAATGCTACCTTTTCTCCATCCAGCTCGTCAGCGCCTGCATCTTACCCGGATTCTCAAAAATCCACTTCTCGCTACCCTTGGTCTTATCCGATTGCGAGATGTAGTAGCAAAAAGCCTCCACATTCCCTGTCTTTACCAAATCGTAAAGTTGGGTTACGTACAGATCCCACCAAAAGTCGCTATTATCTTTCTTCAGCTCGCCAAGCACGCTAAACAACGACCTGGTTGTCTCCACAAATAGCTCCGCCTCGCTCTTACCCTTATTTTCATCCATATACCTCGACGCTGCCTGTAGGCTTACCATCATTTCGGCAGGACTAAACGCATCGCTCTTCGACGAATTAAAGGGGATCCTCACATCTATATTCTTCTCATCCTTCTGGGTAACACCCTGCCCGAGCTGCGCCATCAGCGTAGCATAGCGAGAGGGAGATCGCTTACTATTTGGCTCTAGCATCAGGAAGTAGTAAAGCGGCAAGATCGATTTTACCCGCTGTCCTTTAGCCTGCATTACCGCCGATAGCACCAAATGGCTGCTCCCATGCTTGGGGTTGTTAGATATTGCCTGTACTATAGGCGCTTCTGCCCTATCGTACTCCTTTTGGTTGTAGAGGGTAAGCCCGAGGTTGTAGCTCAACAGGCTGCTTCGAGGAAACTTCTTTAACCCCTTCTCGTAAACCTTTACAGCCTGATCGGACTTACCGGTTAAATCGAGACAGCTGCCCAATACAATGTAGGCACCCTGTAGGCCATCCTTATCCATATCGACAACCTTTTTACTATACTCTATGGCTTCGGCATACTTACCCGTTACCATATAGGTAAACGAAATCTCATAGCAGGCTTCCCACGAGCTACCATCGATGGCCAACGCAGCCTTATACTTGTCAACGGCCTCGTCGTACCTACCAGCATCGTGCAGCTGCGTTCCTTCGGCAATCAGAGCCTTAACCCTATCGCCATCCTGCCCAAATAGGTTGGCACTTAGCAGCATCCCCAATGCCACTACAATCAGCTTTCTCATAGTATATTTATTATAATTAGTTTTGGATTAATGCTATCGTAGAGCTTATTCCGCTTGCTGCCTTATAAAACAGCCAGCAAAATCACCCCTACCCCTACTTGATAAAAAATTAAATCGATGGCTACCGCATTACAGATGCTCCCTTATAGAGCAATAGCATCTATAACCCTTAACGAAATGTCGACAGCATCCTCGTAGGCGGGCACCTTTACCTCTAACGTTTTACTGAAGTTTGGCTCAAGGTACTCGTAAACGGTTACAACCTCAGATCCAACTACCGATCCAGTCTTGCTTAGATAGGAACCTCCACCTGAATATCCTTATAGGAGGTTACTAGCGGAGATGAATTTCTTTTACGACAGTAAGATTTTATTATGCATAATCATAAAATCTGGCTATAGCGAATAATAAACTCTTAGTCTTTTACTTATCTTAGGTACTATTTATTCAAAATATTCCCTAATCCGCCACCTGGATAAGAATTAATAGTATCATGCCCCGTATTCTTTGATAAAGTTTTGGTAAGCATTTCTTTCCTTTTCATTTTCTTTATAATATCATAACGATTTTCCTTGTATTGCTTTAATAAGGTCTTTTTATTCCAACCCGGACCTCCGTCTGGCTTTACAAACTCTACAGTAGTAGGTTGCACACTTATTCGTTTGGGAATTTTCGACATAACTATAAATTCAAATTAACAATCTCGCACTTTCAATTATAGTGTTATAAGCTTTAAAATCAAAAGAATTATCTTTTTTATTTAAATGCTTCAAAATCTCTAGTTCACTTTCTGCCTTTAAAACAATATCTTTCTTTAATGCTTTGAATTGAGATGCTATAGCTCCATATAAAATATTATTAATCTTTGGAGATGAATTAGCAGCCATATTTAGCAGTGAAATTAGATTCTTATGGTCATTTCTTACAATTTCGGTAAATGCTAAATAGGTAGAATATTTTGCAGAACCACTACAATCCAATTCAGCCATTCGCTTTGCACAGTCCGACAAGGATATCGGAAAATCGATATTATAATATTTAACTTCACCCTGTTTCAAATAGTCCAATTGGGTATTCAGTACAGTACAAATATTAATACAGTCCTTAAAGTCATTGGTAATCCCCTTGATTAAATGCGATTTTTTTGATTTATACTCTATGTATTTGTTATACCTATATGACACCAATATAAGAACAAGCGAAAAAACAAACGGAATTGTCAACTTGATAATTTCTAAAAAGAATGAGTGATCTTCCATAACATATAAACATTATGCATATAAAATTAAAATAATTTACACAATAAAAACACTACATCTACCAAAATAACAGCTAACACAAATAAAAAATTCATCCAACTATCAGAAATAAGTGACCTATCCTAAATAAATTCGTCTGAGGATTACCTCAGACGAACACGGTACTATTTCTCATATTTTCTAAAACAATCAACACACAAGGGCTTATCCATTGTTGCCATTTCGTACTCTCCGCAAGCATGACAAGCATTCTCCTCATAAAATGGATTACCAAACTGAGCCCATACATTGTAGCAGTTCCAACAGTAGGGTCTATCAATATCGTAAGGTATTCTAGTCTTACACCTTATACAGTAACCTCTGTCAGGTTTTTTGCTATACTTACCTACATTGCTATTTTCTACTTGTGGATTCCTATCCTTATAAAACTCTCGTTTGGTTTTTGCCAGCTGTATTATCTCCGACGACTGAATCATTGACTGGGCTTCGTCGCTTGCCTTTTTGTATAGTGTAGGGTCGGCAGTCTTGCTTATATAGACTCCCATTTCGCGGTTGTTTTTCTCAGAGAACTCGTACATGTTCATCGAGGTTATTACCATATCCTCATCGTTGAAGTAACACTTTGCATGAAGATTCTCAAAGAAGTAGAGCTCTACGTTAACCAATTCCGCTAGCGAATTTTTTTCGTTCGGCTTCAAATCGTCCTTGCCATATATAATTCTAATTTTCACCTTCCGGTTGGAGGCATCCTTAATCCTCTCGTAGAACGTTTTTGAGAGCTGTAAGTATGGAGAAACAAGTGTCAGCGTATTTTTGGCTTCCATTATTATCGTTTCAATTCGATAGGAAGTACCATTTGTCGTTAAAAACTCAGCCATTCAATTTCAACAGGTTATTTTTAATCTAATATTTTAATTGGACCAATTCTTATTGCAAGATTCTAGTTCTTATGCAGCCTAAAGCTAATCTCGTATCTATAAAACTCGATGTTATTGGCAACTGCAAGCGCTCGCTTAATTCGCTGGTCATCTTCTAGGGCTATTATTATACCCTTTACCTGCTGCGATGGCTCTGCCAGCTCCTCCTTTACGTAGCCCATATACCGCTGAATCTGCCCTACCACATTGTCGCTTGCGCGTCCCTTCTTTAACTCGACAACCAACAGGGTAGACTTATCCTTACTTACCGCTAGTATATCTATTGGACCTGTGTCGCTAGGGTATTGTTGCCCCACGAGTTCCCCATCCTCCTCAAAAATATCGTACTCTTTGCCAAGTAGGGTGTGCTTCCAATTACTTACCAAGAATTCCTCAAGGTACTTTTCTAGCGCAAAAGTGGCGGGATCTTCTACCGTTTCGTCAGTAGAAATTATGGTTGATATCTGTATATTGCCTATTAAACTCTCTATCTCGGCAGCATACTTACTAATATCGCTTACCGTACCAATAGAACCTGCTGAGTTGCGAAGCGCATCGCTCATGTCCGAGCGACTTATGGTGTTTTGATGCCAATTTACCGAACGACGATGCGGCAGCACTCCCTCCGGATTATAAACATAGTTCGACGTAACCTCGCCAACCATATAGGAGCCTTCGCCATTCGGACAAAGCACAATATCGCCTTTAGTAATACCCTTTGCTATAGTCCATAATGCACCACACGAAAGACCAGCGGAAACCTTTCCCTTCTCGGGATGTCCGGCCATCCATATTGGTATAAACTGTCGGTTAAAATCCTTCCAGTTTTCATGTAGCGACATAGTGAGGTCTTCGGTAATGCTAAAGTCGGCCCCAATAAAAGAACCACTTTTACACTCCTCTGCGTGTACGCTTTTGGCCCCTAGCATTACTCTATAGTATCTTTTCATTTTTATATTTTAAATAGATAGATGCCTAATTTAATCAGAACAAAATGACATCCACTCTTTAATTAAACATTGATTTTCAAAAAACAGAGAGTCATTTCGCCCATTTCATCTAAGCAAGAAACCTTTTCAAATCGTTAGCTTCTTACATCAACCAGCTCGCTGGCAATCATCTCTGCCTGCTTCAGTACGGTCTCGGTAGCCAGCATCTGCATATCTGGTGGATAGCCAAACTGCCTAAGAATACGTTTAACGGCAACCTTTAGCTTAGCCTTTACGCTCTCCTTGATTGTCCAGTCTATAGAGGCGTTCTTCCTTATGGCTTCCGTTAGCACCACCGCCAGCTCACGTAGCTTATCCTGCTGCATCAGCTCACGAGCGCTGTCATTGTTGGCAACCGCCGTATAAAAGGCATACTCGTAATCAGTAAGTCCCATCGACTTAGCCTCGCTATCCATCTTAACAATATGCTTGCTTAAATGGATAAGCTCCTCAATTACTTCGGCGGCTGTTAGTATCTTATTGTGATACTTGCGTATGGAGGCTTCTAGCATTTCCATCAACGACTTGCTCTTAACAAGGTTGGTTTTGGCTCTCGACTTAATCTCATCGTTAAGCAGCTTCTTTAGCACCTCAAGCGCAAGATTCTTATGCTCCATATTTTTCAGTTCCAGCATAAACTCCTCCGATAGGATCGAAATATCTGGCTTCTTTATGCCTGCTGCATCAAAAATATCTATAACCCTATCAGATACCAGCGCCTTGTCTATTACCTGACGTATGGTGGTTTCTATCTCCTCGTCGGTTTTGCCCGAGCCTGTTCCATCAAACTTGGCCAAACGTGCCTTTACCGCTTGGAAGAACGAAATCTCGTCCTTAGCATCCATCGCTTGGTCGTGGGGTATGGCAATAGCAAACGCCTTAGAGAGTGCAGTAACCTCGTTTATGTAGCGCTTCTTACCATCCTCTAGACCCAAGATATGCTCTTCGGCGGCAAGTATCATCGATAGCTTCTTTGATGTGTCGCCATCAAAGTATTCTTCGTACTCAAAGCCATGATACATATTCGACACCACCTCCATCTTTTCGAGCATCAGCTCTACAGCCTGCTCCTGCACTATGGTTGGGTCGCCCTTACCTCCGGCATCGGAGTAAAAGGACAGAGCCTTTTTTAGGTCGGAGGCGATACCCAGATAATCCACTATCAGCCCACCGGGTTTATCCTTATATACGCGGTTTACCCGGGCGATGGCCTGCATCAGGTTATGCCCCTTCATGGGCTTGTCGATGTATAGGGTGTGCATGCTGGGCGCATCAAATCCCGTTAGCCACATATCGCGCACAATTACCAGCTTCAACTCGTCGGCAGGATTTTTCATGCGCTCGCCCAACGTTCGGCGCTGCTCCTTGGTGGTATGGTGCTGGGCAATCTTTGGCCCATCGGACGAAGACGAGGTCATTACCACCTTAATGGCTCCCCTGCCCAGTTCGTCGGAGTGCCATTCGGGTTTAAGCTTAATGATGGCATCGTAGAGCTCGGCTGCTATACGCCGGCTCATGGTAACCACCATTGCCTTCCCCTCAAACACTTCCTGCCGCTGCTCAAAGTGCTCAATAATATCCTTTGCAATTTGGTTGATTCGGTTTTCGCTTCCCACCAACGCCTCCAGCTGTGTCCATTTGGCCTTTGCCTTTTGGGTATTGGTAAGGTCTTCCTGGTCGAGCTCATCATCCAGCTCCTCCACCAACGCCTTGCCCTCATCGCTGAGGTTTACCTTTGCCAAACGGCTTTCGTAGAAGATGCGAACGGTTGCCCCATCCTCCACCGCTTGGGCTATATCGTAGATGTCTACATAGCTGCCAAATACCGCAGGGGTATTTACGTCGATATTCTCTATTGGGGTACCCGTAAAGCCGAGGTAGGTAGCGTTGGGCATGGCATCGCGCATGTACTTGGCAAAGCCGTAAGCTACTTTTTGGCCTACTACAGTACCCTCCTTGTTCGTGATGTCGATGGTCTTTGCCTTAAAGCCGTACTGGGTGCGGTGCGCCTCATCGGCTATCACCACAATGTTTTCGCGGTCCGAGAGCATCTCGTACACGTTGCCCTCCTCGGGCTGAAACTTCTGTATGGTGGTAAATACCACACCACCCGAACCTACCTTTAGCAGCTCCTTTAGGTGGTTGCGGTCTATGGCCTGCACTGGCTCCTGTCGCAGCAGCTGCTTCGAGGCGGCAAAGGTATCAAATAGCTGGTCGTCTAAATCGTTACGATCGGTAATAACCACAATGGTAGGGTTATGCATGGCCAGCACTATCTTTCCTGTGTAGAACACCATAGACAGCGACTTACCGCTGCCCTGGGTGTGCCACACCACCCCACCCTTACGGTCGCCAACGGGCTGGCTCTTCACGCCCTTTACGCCGTAGCTCTCGGGCGATTCCAGCACCATATCAATGGGCATTAGCTGCTCGGCGATATATCTCGATGCCCGTAGGGTCGACTCCACCGCACGGTTCACCGCGTAGTACTGGTGGTAGGCCGCCAGCTTCTTTATGGTAGTTATGGTAACTATACCCGTTTCGGGGTCTTCTCGCTTGGTCTTTTCAAATACTGTAAAATGCCGTATCAGGTCGAGCAGCGTCTCCTTGTTGAGCATCCCGTTTATAAGCGTTTCGAGCTGGCTGACTAGGTGCGACGCCTCCGCCTTACCATCGGCCGACTTCCACGCCATCATGCGGCTGTAACCCGACGAAATGGAGCCAGCCTTGGCCTCCAGCCCATCGGAGATTATCACCAAACCGTTGTAGGTAAAGAGCGATGGTATCACCATCTTATAGGTCTCCAGCTGCTTAAAGGCCGAATGAATGGTAGCGTTTTCGTCGGCAGCATTCTTCAGCTCGATAACAACCAACGGAATGCCGTTAACAAAAAGGATGACATCTGGCCGCTTGTTGTTCCGGTTCTCTATAACCGTAAATTGGTTGGCCACCACAAACTCGTTGTTATACGGATTTTTAAAGTCGATAAGCCAAACCCTATCGCCACGATCGTCGCCATCCATGCGCTTGGTAACGGGTACGCCCTCGGTTAGCAGGCGATGAAACGTCTCGTTGTTGGCCAGCAGTTCGGGCGATGCAATGCGCTGAATCTCCTTAATGGCATCGGCCTGTGCATCGGCCGGGATGGTGGGGTTGATACGCCTTACAGCCTGCTGTAGACGTGTAAGCAGCAGCACCTGCTCGTACGATTTACGCTCGGGCGTTTCGCCATCGGGGGCGATGTTGGGCGCGTAAACGTACTCGTAGCCCAACTTTTCCAGCTGCTCAATGGCAAACTCTTCAATGCTTTGTTCCGTAATTCGGGTCATAGCGATTGCATTTAATTCAGCGGATTCAATTTATCAGCATCCCATTTCGAGGGGTTGTTGACAATATATTCCGATATGTTATGGTATGATTTTTCGTTTCGAATAATATGTTCGTAGTAGTTCCGTTGCCACAATTTACCGTAAAATGGTTTCCAACCATCGTTTTTCACCCCACGAATATACGCATTTGTGGTCATCGTTTTAAACCATCCCACCACCGTCGGTAGGGGCACCCCTACGTGGGTGCCCCTAAACGTTTCATCAACGTCGGTGCCCGATATATCGTCGGTTTCGGGGCGCCCGTCGCAACCAATCGGGCGCCCACGTGGGGGCGCCCCTACGTGGGCGCCCTTTATCATATCATCATCGTTATCACATTCATCCAACGCCGTTTGGTCAACATTGGCCCCCATTCCCGATATATCATCATCGTTTCTGGGTTGTTCGTGTGGGGGCGCCCCTACGTGAACGCCCTTTATCGTACAATCATCGTTATCACATTCATCCAACGCCGTTCCATCAACATTGGCACCCATTCCCGATATATCATCATCGTTTCCGGGTTGTTCGTGTGGGGGCGCCCCTACGTGGGCGCCCTTTATCGTATAATCATCGTTATCATATTCATCCAACCCCATTCCATCAACAATTTCCAAAATACAATGAAAATGGTTGGGCATTACCACCATGGCGTGGCATCGGATGGATGGAAATTTGTTTTCCAATTCATCGTACCAACCCGCCACCATACGCCCCGCATCGTTGGGCACCAGAACCCCGTTGGCCACGTTGCCCAGCAGGCAATCGCGCCCCTGCACGCAGATGCTAATAAAATACAATCCGCCCTGCGCATAGTCGTACCCTTTTAGGCGGATGCTATGCCGATGGTGTATGTTGGGGTTGTAGCTCATGTTGCCGGTGTTGCCGTTTATTCTATACGCCTACCCGTACCTCGCCGCTCATCAGCTTAGGCAGCAGCGTGTCGCGCAGCGCTGTTAGGGTGCGGATTTGGGATTGGTTATTTAATATTTTCATAAAATAAGGATACACCACTTTTTCAAATTGTATAACCTCATTAATACTTGGCATTTTTAAAGTAATTCCCTTAAAAGTGTTTGTAGTTATTGTATCGAAAACACTCCCATACGCTGCAGATTGCAATTCGTCGACTGAGAATGCAATTAGTAGGTATGTAAAGAAGAAGCAATTATCATACTTAGGCAAAATACCATAGTTTGATTGACTGAATGCCATCCGCTCAGATAAGATACAGTATTTACCTACCGTTCCTCTTGCTGATATTATTGTCGCAAATTTTGGTAAAAGCTTAGCCGAACTATTGGCTATTCCTTCTTCTGAAATTGTTTTTTCAGAAGTTGTTATAATTGTTTTATGATTAGTTGCAATATCACCACATGAAAGCCATTTTATTTTGCCATTCCAGTAATTATCGTTAGAAGTCTTTGGAGTACCACCTCCTATTAGTTTTATGCTTTCATACAATGTCGTTTCCTCCCACTCCTCCTTAGCCTCCTCCACAAACCACTGCCTAAAGAGGGTTTCGGCCATCTTTTCGAGGGTGGCGTTTTGGCGGTTTAGCAGGACTATCTTATCGTCGAGACTCGAGAGGATGCTGGCTATGGCGCGTTGCTCGTCAATACTAGAAGGGAGTAATCCCACAAATTCTTCAATTCTAGATGGAGAAGTATGCATTATAGAAGTTCCACTTGCAGAACCAACAATATAGGCTTGATATTCTTTTGTTCTCAGATACCAATAAATAAAATCAGGTTCAAAATTATTGTTTTTAAATTTCAACAATCCAATTCGTTGATTATGTAAGTAATGCACATTATTTGTATAGGGTATTTTAGCAGAATAACCTAATGTGTCCGAATCTTTGCTCAAATCAGTCATTGTCACAACTATATCACCAGGTGATAATATATATTCTTTGGGGAACTCATCACTGTTTAAGTATTTAAACTTATCTGATTTAAATCCACCCCCAATATGAAAATTTCCAGGTGTTACAAGAATTTTATTGTTTTGCACTGTTGTGATATATGTACCTTTAAATGCAAAACCGTGCTTAACTTTAAATATATCTCCAAGTATATATTCTTTCCACTCACTCATACCTCACAATCGTTTATATAATCTGAACAGGTTGTAATACCCAATTAACATCAAAGTTCAGATCCATTGATTATTTCTCAAATATTTACAACGACTCGTTAAGCGCTATTTTCGAAAGATTCTCCGCAATCACCCCATTAAGCCTTGCTTCCTCCCTAAGCTGCTCCTCTAACTCAGCCTTTAGGGCGGAGAAGCGCTCGGCGAAGTTAAAGTCATCCTCCTCGTCGGGCAAGCCCACGTAGCGACCAGGTGTAAGCACGTAGTCGAGCTCGGCAACTTTACTTATTGGTGTAGCAGCACAAAAACCGGCAACATCTTCATATTTACCATTGGGGTTTCGCCAGCTGTGGTAGGTTTCGGCAATTGTTTGTATATCTTCTGCCGATAGCTCCCTAGTTCTACGATTTATTAAATGCCCCAAGTTTCGGGCATCAATAAACAAAATTTCGTTGCTACGGTCTCTGAATTTACCGTTTTTACGGTTACGGCTCATAAACCAAAGCGAAGCGGGTATTTGTGTATTCAGGAAAAGCTTTGCAGGCAGGTTTACAATGCAATCAATCAAATTATTTTCAACCAATGCTTTTCTGATATCACCTTCGCCCGATGTTTTGCTTGTTAGCGAACCTTTAGCCAGTACAAAACCAGCCTGTCCGTTGGGTGATAGGTGGTACATGAAGTGCTGAATCCACGCAAAGTTGGCGTTACCTACGGGTGGTACGCCGTACTGCCAGCGTCCATCGTTGCGCATCAGGTCGCCGCCCCAGTCGCTCACGTTAAAGGGAGGGTTGGCTATAATGTAGTCGGCCTTTACGTCCTTGTGGGCATCGTTTAGGAACGACCCCTCGTTGTTCCACTTCACCTGCGAGCTGTCGATACCGCGTATGGCAAGGTTCATCTTGCACAGCCGCCAGGTGGTTTGGTTGCTCTCCTGCCCGTAAACGGATATGTCGTTAATCCTACCTTGGTGCTCGGTAACAAACTTCTCCGACTGAACGAACATCCCCCCGCTACCACAGCAGGGGTCGAATACGCGGCCGTTGTAGGGTTCCAACATCTCCACCAGCAGCTCCACAACGCTACGTGGCGTGTAGAACTGTCCGCCCTTCTTGCCCTCGGCAAGGGCAAACTCGCCAAGGAAGTACTCAAACACGTGACCCAGCACATCGGCACTGCGTGCCTTGGTGTCGCCTAGGGCTATGTTACCTACTAGGTCTATCAGCTCGCCAAGGCTGGTTGGGTCGAGGTTCTGGCGGGCGTACACCTTAGGTAGCACCCCTTTAAGCGAGGGGTTCTCCTTTTCGATGGCATCCATCGCCTCGTCAATAAACTTTCCAATCTCAGGCTGCTTGGCCTTCGACTGCAGGTAGTACCAGCGGGCATCCTGCGGCACAAAGAACACGTTCTCGGCGCTGTACTCGTCCTTATCCTCGGGGTCGGCACCCATCTGCTCTTCGGCCTTCAGTTTATTGTACAGCTCCTCAAAGGCATCGGAGATGTACTTCAAAAAGATCAGTCCAAGGACAACGTGCTTATATTCGGCGGCGTCTATATTCTTGCGGAGCTTATCGGCTGCTTTCCATAGCTGCTTCTCAAGTGGTTCTTCAACAGCGTTTTCTTTTTTCTTAGCCATTTAGGTATGCTTTTCTTTGTGTCTATCAGGTATCAAAATTAGCAAATTGAAAGACGAAAACAAGATAAATAGCTGCCCATACGCTCCAAATCAATCACTATATATACCCCTGCATCAAAAACTTCAGCGTGGGATACCAACCAAACAGGGTAGCCACGGTGGTAAAGGGAGTTGGGCAGTACGCAAAAAAACGTAAATCGCAATACCGCAAAGATATCCAGCAGCTACGGTGTTTTCTCAAATCGAGAAGTTACCCCTCCCATTACTTTGCGCAGAGCAGAATCCACAATGCCGTAACAATCATTTTTTTTGATAGTATAAAAGAGATAGCCTAGGCATCGACTACAAAGCAACCATTAAATACCCCACTAATCCACCTATTCAAATGCATAAGTAGTATAGCTCACATGCATCAATACTACCACTCAGATACATCTCTCGCACTTTGGTAAGCAGCGAACCACCTATACAGATGCAGTAATACTACCACACAGGTGCATAAGTAGTGGTGTCAGATGCATCTACCTACCTATATCGCGCGATATGTCGCGCTAA
>NZ_JTLD01000063.1 GCF_000798815.1 Alistipes sp. ZOR0009
TTCATCAGAATCCTGTTCGTAATGGGTTGGTTGTTAATGCAGAGGATTACCTATATTCTAGCGCAAGATGCTATGCGGGTATGAGTGGGCCGCTAGAAGTAATACCGTTGGATTTTGGTTGGAAGACCTATAGATAATGCAGGCTTTAGCCTGCTTGGATAGATTCGACTGAGGCAGGAGCCTAAGCCGAACAATGGTCGTGCTTCTACAACGACACTATTCTATAAGCCTTTGATGTTTCCAGCATCAGCTCCTATAGTAAGTCATTCCGGAGGAATGAAAGGTTTATAGTACGGATGAGTAAGTGTTTTTTCGACCCGTTGGGGTCGAACATTATAAAAAGGCTTAGCTTGACGGCCATGGGCAGGAGCTTCAGCCGAACACTAGATAAAATGGTAAGATGAAGATTTCTTCTTAACCAAAAACAGGTTAGGATTGGAGTTGAAATAGGCAGAATAGAAATAAGCGGTTACCAATTACATATGAAAATACCATGAAAAGAAGATTACTTGCTGCGCTATTTGCGGTTACTTCAATACTGGCTTATTCTCAGTCCGAAGAAATTATAGATCCTGTAGAAACACATGCAATGTTTCGGGGTGGTGAGAAAGAAATGTGGTGTTTTATTGAGCGTAATCTAAGCTATTCCGAGCTAAGGCGTTCAAATAACGAAGGGATTGCAAGAGCATCATTTGTAGTTGAAAAGGATGGGCGAATCTCTAACGTTAAGTGCGTATTTTATAAGGGAAAATCAAGGGTTGTGGTTAGAGATGCAGTTGTCGAAAAGGAGGTTGCAAGGGTTATTCGCATAATGCCACGTTGGGAACCTGCCATCCAAATGAATGTAAATGTAAGAGTAAGCTATAGCTTACCCCTAAAAATACCTTATAGTAGCTTTAAATGTATAAGCTCAGAATCGGATACTACCGTATATTATGATTGCGATATAAGTGCAGATTTTACCTATGGGGATAAGGCTACATTAAGAGATCGAATAAACGATTTTTTGCTTAGTAATCTAACGCTACCAAATGATGATGACTGTGTAGGAACGGTTTATGTTAGGGTCGTTGTGGAAAAGGATGGCAGCCTAAGCCTCTTTAAAGTAGAAAGAAGCTTAGATAAGGCGTTTGATCAAGAAGCGTTAAGGGTAATAAAAGCAATGCCGAAGTGGAAGCCTGCATTAAGACGCGGAGAAGTCGTCCGTTCCTACATGATTATTCCGGTGAAGTTTATGTGGTAAGCATTATTGGTTGTATTTCCCCTCATGGTACGAGCGTCAGACCAAAAGGGGCGTATTAAAAATAAATGTACAATGATTACTAAGCAGCAGGTCGATATCTTTCGAAAGTACAAAGGCGATGCTGATGCCTTTGCACGATGTGCCACCCAATATGAAGCGCAGGTTGTTGGTGAAGCTGATTGGTTGGCAATAGACGATGCAATTCAGGGGGTGGAGCTAATTCAGAAGAGGGTGTGCTCGAGTGAGTATAAAGCTAGTATTTTAGAGAAAATAAATGAAAACTTCGATGTGGAGGCATTGAGCCAGATTGTAGAATGGTAAAATGAAAAAGAAGAGAGGTTTAAGGAGGTATTTTAGGAACCTAGGGAACCGCTTTTTTGTCGAAAGCTTAGATTTTAGCGGTGGTAACCAATCGTGGTTCGACCTGTATCACATTCATGTTGATGGTACAGGGTTAGGTAATAAATCGTGGAGGTCGCGAAAGCAGCACCTCGATGCGTTATTCCGCATTGCAGGTCGGGTTGAAGCAAAGCTGGCAAACCTACCAGTAGAGTTTCAGTATTGGATACAGGTATCAGAGTGCGATAGCAGCGAAGATGCCGTATACATCCATACGGCCAACCCAAATGGTACGGAGTTTCCTATCTCAATCGGATTTGATAGCACTAAGCCTCGCACTACTAGGTTGGTCGAATATCTAGCTCAGCAGGAGTATCAGATTTATACTAAAACGTTACTTTGCGATAACGGAAAGGAGGAGCTATTTTTCTTCTTAACCAATAACAGGTTGGGATTAGAGTTGAAATCATCTGAATATAAATAAACGGAATCTATTCCTAGAACACAAAATTTAGAGTATGAAAAGATTAATGAAGTTAGGAGTCATACATAGGTTGTTTTTGATAGTTGTTTTAATAATTAATGCCTATATATATTTAGGGCTTTATGATTACCAGCATGTTGAGTTGTTTCGTGTAGTTGTATTTTACTTATGCATTGCCTCTGTACTAATTTTTGTGCTACCTGATGAGATTAGAATAATGCGGGGTACAGTTGTAATTGCAAGGAGTGCAAAGGTTGATAGAATGCCCTTATTTATCGTAGTATTGTTACTTGTATTACTCGTCGTTATCTCTCCAAGTAAGGATATGAGGTTTGGCATTAGTCGTGACTATTTTCTTGCCATATTTTGGGTTCTTGTAATGTTTTTATGGCGTAGTAGCTGCTATAGAATATCGAGTAAGTTTATATATGGTATAGATCAAAAAATTAGGATAAAGGATATTATCGAGGTTGTGAAAACGGAAGACGAAATTCGGCTATCAAGCGAAAAGGAGCAGATGGTTATTAGGCTTGATAGTATTCTGAATTCTGATAGAAAAGCATTTGTTGAAAGAGTAGAAGCACTCGGATAAAATCGGATTTGGGGGATTGAATCACTAAAATAAGCTGAGTAGAAATGAGCGGTTGGATTGAAAACGAGCAGGTAGAAAGAGCCTTAAAGGAAAGATCGGTACAGGAGATAGAGCAGGCCGACGTTAAGTTTTCCATCTCCGACGACTTTAGCTACTGCGTTTTAGTGCGTAGGCACTCTGCTTGGGAGGTAGGAGATGGCGGTTGGCGCGATGCAAATCAGCCGCCCAAAGAGGGGGAGTCGTGGCGCTGGGTTTTAAACTTTTACCACTACAGTAGGGAGCAGGAGCAAAGCTCCTGGTTTAAGATATTCGTTCCGTTAAAGTACGAGGTGCTCGGCATGGAAGCGGCAGGTGATAGCTACAGCATTATTACGGTAAACGGAGCTATTACGGGCAAGTTTTCTTCGCACAGCTCCCTGATGTGGAGCTTAATGACGGGAAATGCGGAGACGGAAGCCGAAATAGAGCGTAAGTTTCTGCTAGTTGCCCAGCCGTAGGCGCGCTGGGATTGTTTCCTAAATGGTATATTGTCGCTGTAAAAGTAGAGGAACATATATGAAAAGAATTCTATTATTGTCGATTGTTGCACTTCTATTTGGCCGTGTGGAGGCGCAAAGGATTTATGTGGCTAGCTATGAAAGCCAGGCAAATGTCAAAGTTTTTGTTGTTAAGTATGAATGTCAGGCCGACTTAAAGGTATATGAGGTTAAGTACGAGTGCCAGGCAAAGGGGAATGAAGGACGATGGTGTTACACCAAGTATAGCGGCCAGTCGCAAAAGAAGATTTGCTTTGTTAAGTACGAATGTCAAGCCAACCTAAAAGTTTGTTTTGTACGCTATGAATGTCAAGCAGGATGGAGGAATAAGTCAAAGCGATACTTAATGGAATAACTTAAGGGGCTATGCCGATAGGTTTGTATGGGAAGGCTATCAATGGTAGTGCACCAGGAAAGAACTCCGTTCGGCTGAGGCAGGAGCCTAAACCGAACAATGGTCGTGCTTCTACAACGACACTATTCTATAAGCCTTTGATGTTTCCAGCATCAGCTCCTATAGGAAGTCATTCCGGAGGAATGAAAGGTTTATAGTAGGGGTGAGTAAGTGTTTTTTCGACCCCGTTGGGGTCGAACATTATAAAAAGGCTTAGCTTGACGGCTATGGGCCTCCGTTCGGCTGAGGCTATCGCCTCAGTCGAATCTATCCTAGCAGGCTTTGCCTGCAAACGTAAGGGAGCAGTAGTGCCATCTAA
>NZ_JTLD01000064.1 GCF_000798815.1 Alistipes sp. ZOR0009
TTTGGGTAGGCGAATTTAATAGTTGGGCGTACTCCGTCTAGCAGCCTACTGGCGAAGCACCCTTAATGCCCCTAGCGTGAATTCCGCAAATAGCGCAGAGCTCCCTAGACTTCTAGCATGAATTCCGCAAATTGCGCAAAACTCCCTAGACTTCTAGTGAGAATTCCGCAAACGGCGCAGAGCTCCCTAGGCTTCTAGAGTGAATTCCGCAAATTGCGGAGAGTTCCCTAGGCCTCTAGCGTGAATTCCGCAAGATGCAGAGCGAATGGAATGGGGTAATAGAACGGTTGAGCGTTTCTTATTTCAGCTCGGTTGGCTAGTTGCTAAGAAGGGCTCTCCCAAGTGATGTAAGTACCACTATAGGGAGAGCCCTTGCTATATTTTTGGTTGGCTGCTGCCTATTTTGCTGAAGCGGTTGCTGCCACCCCGTGTAGCGATTCCTCTACGTGGGTTACGGGGGTAAGGTTGTTGGCTGTAAAAACGGCAATATCCTGTACCTCCACCTTGCTGCTGCCCTTAAAGGCCTTGTTGCAGGCGGGGCAGCTGGTAATGAGATACTGCGTTTGCTCGGGTAGGTGGCTGACGGTGATGGCCGCAATGGATGCCTTTGCTTGCGAGGTGAGTGTTGTGTGCGCTAAGCTGTTTCCGCAGCATTGGCCTCGGTGCTGCCTCTCCATTTCCACAAACGATGAGCTGCTTTTTAGGATATACCTTGGCTCTTCGGTTATTCCGCAGCCGCGTGCCAGCTCGCACGAGTCGTGGTAGGCGGTTCTTTTCGCATCGTTTTTAACCTCAATCTTTCGTGCATCCAGCAGCTTTTTGATGTACTGCGTGTGGTGTAGCACGGGGATATTCAGCTGGTAGTCGTCCTTAAATGTTTTTAGGCAGATGGGGCAGGAGGTTACCAGCAGCTCCACCTTGCTTTGGGCTAGGAGCTCCTTGTTCCTTTCAATAAGGCGTTGGGCAACGGCATCCTGTCCGGCCAGCTTTTGCGGACGACCGCAGCATATGCCGCTCTCCTTATCGAGCTGTACGAACGATTCGTTGGCGGCTTTGGCTATCTTCTCAAGGCTTTGCGTGGTGGCCGGGGTTAGCTTGCCCATGCATCCGGCAAAGTATCCAACTTTGGCCTTAGGGTATTCAGCTAGGGTGGTATACTCTAGGTTGGGCTCCATGCTAGCTCCCTTTTTTAGGGCCATTCTTAGCGGTTCGATGGTGATTCCTACCGGGCATTTCTCCTCGCATCGGCGGCAGTTAAGGCAGGTGTCGGCCATCTCGGGCGTAAGGGTACCATGGCGTAGGGCGTTAAGCAGGTATATGGGCTGTGGATTGCCCTCCACGTTGCTTGGTACCAGCGGACAGGCGTTAAGGCATACACCGCACTTGGAGCAGCTTTTAACCTGAATGTCGTTGTAGGCGGCCTGAAACTTGCTGGCATCTACCTTGGCATGCTTCAAAAAGATGAAGAAGGGTTCGGAGAGGATGTGCATGTAGCGCGTAAAAGGTACGCAGCACAGGAATATCCCCAGGGCGATGGAGTAGCCCCACCAGGCGGTGTAGGCCGAACTCTCGGCAAATCCAGCATCGTTTAGGAGGTTTCCTACGTTCTGGGTCAGAAATCCACCGCTCTTATAAATTCCTGCGTTGAGACTCTCGGCTAGGAAGCGGAAGGGAAATATGAGCCAAAGCGAGTAAAGGCCAACCCTATCGATGGCGGTGTACTTGGGCTTCTTGGCGATGCTAAACTTTTTGGATATAAACCGCTTGGTTAGCGCTAGTGCTATCCCTGTAAGCACCATCAGAAGGAAGAAATCCATTACAAATGCAAATACCTTATGGAGGGGGTATTTGGTCATATCGGGGATGAAGTACTTTAAAAATATGGGAAAGTAGGGAGGGTTTAGATGGCTGTTGGTGTACACCTTCGATTCGAGGTTGCCGCAGATGATCAGCATAAACCAGCCAAAGGCAAGGCTCATGTGCATAAATCCGAGCAGCAGGTTGGTTCTAAAAAGGTTGATGTGCAGCAAGCTCTCCTTAATGACATCTATCCCGTACCAAAAAAACTTAACGGGCGATTTAAAAATGGCGTTTAGCTTGGTTCGTTCCTCTTGGGGAATCTGGCTACGCCACCGAAACAGCTGAACGATGTAGTATATTACAACAAATGCCAGTCCGATAGTAAAGGGTAGTACAAAAATGTCAAATCTATCCATTATTATCCTTTAGGTATTGGTTAATTAAAAGGGTGATTCGACGATTGCTGATTCCTCGCGGGCAGGCCATTTCGCATTTGCCGCAAAGCATACACAGGGCAAGCTCTGGGGCCAGGTTGGCAATATCACCTCTGTCTATTTTTAGCTTGATGCTTCGGATGTTGAATGCCGTAAGCTGAGCTGCCGTGCATACGGCCGAGCATATGCCGCAGTTGATGCAGGTTTTGTAGGCAGGATACTGCTCTTTTAGAAAGGTACTCAGCGAAAGGTTCGCCTTGTCCAGCTCTAAGATGCTATCCTTTTTTATTGCAAAGCCAAACTTACTCATTACTACTGAAGCATATGTTTTATGTAAAAATGTACGTTGATGGCTACCGATTTGGCGTCGGCAATGGTTTCCTTAACGGTAGAAGGGCCTTTGGCCGTACCTGCAACAAAAATACCCTTGCGTACATCCATGTTTTGGGCGGTAAGCACGTGCCCATCCTCCTGTATAAACTTATCGTCGAATGATTTCAGGTTTAGCGTTTCGGCAAAATGCTCGGTTCCTACCGATGGCACCATGCCAACCATAAGCACCAGCAGGTCTAGCGAGAGCTTCATGGGGCGGCGCGATAGGGTATCCTCTACGCGAACAACGAGCTTGCTGTGCCTATCTTCGTTAACCTCCGAAAGGCGACCCCTGATAAACTGTATGCCCCACTTTTCTTGAGCTTCCTTGTACATGGCCTCGAAGTGTCGGTCAAATAGACGAAGATCCATGTAGAAGCAGTAAACCTCGGCTTCTGGGTTCATCTTCTTCACCTCTATGGCCTGCTTAACGGCGGTGATGCAGCATGCCTTAGAGCAGTACTCGTTGCATACCTTCTCGTCGCGCGACCCTACGCAATGTACAAACCCTATTTTGGACTTCTTGGTAGGGACTAGCTTGTCTATGGTGCCATTTTTTTCAGCAAACTCAAAGTCTACCGAAGTAACTACGTGGTCGAATACCCCGTAGCCATACTCCTCCTTTTTGGTGGCATCGAAAGGTTCGAAGCCAGATGCGAGGATGGCGGCATCAAAATCCTCCTGCCTGTCGGGGAGCGTTAGCACCACCTTGTGGCCATCCACATCGACGTTATCGATGGGCGTGGAGGTTAGAACCTTGATGTTGGCGTGGGTTATAAGCATAGCTTGCAGCCTCGATACAACATCGTTGGCACTTTCGTGGTGGGGAAAGAGGTTACTCCAGTTGCGAACGTTTCCGCCTAGCTGCTCTGCTTTTTCAAACAGGGTAACCTGGTACCCCAGTCGTCCAAGCACGTTAGCTGCTTGCATTCCTGCAACACCTCCACCTACAATTGCTATTTTCTTTTCTTGCTCGTAAATCATATATTGTACAAATACAGGTTCTTACTTAAAAAATTAGGACTTCAGGTTTCTCGGGCTTACCTAAGTCTCGGCCATCTTTACTAAAGAACTTTTTGTTGGGATCGTACTCCACCCCAATCTTTTGAAGTAGCGGCTCTACGTTAACCTGGTGTAGCTGCAGCCCTAAATCCCACGGATCGTAGCCCATAACCAGCCCCGCTAGCTCCTCGTAGGTGAGCGATGGGATGCCCTGTCCCTTATCGTCGTAGGTTTTACCCTCCATTTCGGCAATTACGTACTGCCATCTATCCATAAAGTAGGCGCATCCGGGGCAGTTGCTAAGAATGAAATCGGGCTTGTAAGGCTCCATCGATTCGAACTTGGTTTTTGACGCTGTAACGGAGTAGCCCCTGTTTGCCTTTACCAGGTACTGCCTAAATCCGAATCCGCAGCAATGCCTGCGTTCGGGATAGTCTATTACATCGCCACCCCACGATTCGATCATGCCCGATAGCACGTGCGGATATTCGGCACCGCCAACGCCCTTGTGGGGGAACATCTTGGCGTAGTGGCATCCTATATGCTCTACGGCCTTCAAGGGTTCTCCCGTTTCCTTGTTGATAAGTCGGTAAGCCGCCTTTTGGGCAATATCATCCCTGTACTTGTAGATGATATCGCTGGTATGTACCAGATTTTTGGGCTTAACAAACTCGCGTTTGGTGGCCTTATAGAGCAGCTCGTGGGCCTTGGCTTCGAGCTCAGGCTGGTGCTCCCACATGTCGAGTATCTCGGTATAAATCCCGAACGAAGTTACGCAGCTGGCTACGTAGTTTTCAAGTCCTGCCTCGTGCATTAGCGCAAACTGGCGGGCTACTACGGTCATGGTAGTTTCGAGTGGCACCAGATCGGTATGGTAGGCGATGCCGGTACAGGTGGTATGCCTCGGATCGTCGAGTATATTCTTATTGAGTTCGTCTCTTAGTATTCGTAGAAAGGTTGATTCTGAGCCAGGGAAAAAGTTTTGGCGGATGCAGCTACGCGCATAGTAGTAGTCATTGTCTGCAATTTCCTTTTGGTACTTTGCCCAAAGCTTCTTTTTGCCTTCAATTTTCATTCGTATACGATTTAATTACAAGATGGCTTAGAGAACGGTTTTAGCACGAGTGCTTGTCCTCGTCGTTATGGGTAAAAATATGGTGGATATATTCAGAATCTATGCCAGATGGCTTAAGGTCTAACTTCATCTCCTTCGCTTTTTTGAACGACTCCTGCTCGATATGGCTAAACTGCGCATGAGCACCTGTTACCTCGAAAATGCTGTTGATCTCGTCGAGGGCGTCTTGAGGAATCTTGCGAAGAGCTCCAGGCTTGTCCTGGTTGTAGCTGGCCCCAACGCGCTCCATTAGCGCCTCGATGTTTGCCTTTTCAAAGTCGAATATGGGACCTAACTCTGGAAACATTTCCGTATTAAGGTGCTGTACGTGGATGCAGTATCCGTGCTTATACGACCATTCGCCAATGGTTCTCTTTAGCACCAGCTGCTGCCTTCCTTTTTCCGACTCGGTGAAGAACCCTTTTTTGATGGATAGCGCGCGCAGAGCCATGATAATTAGGCCCGGAGCATTTCCTCGGGGGCAGCGGGTTTTGCACGACATGCACTCGCCGCAGTACCAAATGGTGTCGCTTTTTAGCAGCTCCTCTATTTGGTGGTCGTCTTTGGTCGAAACAATCTCTGCAATAGACCTTGGCTGGTATGGATACACCTCTGCTGCTGGGCAAATAGCGGTACAGGTACCACAGCTCATGCAGGAGTTGATTCCTTCGTTAAATCGAATGTCTTGTTTTAGTTCTTCGTATAACATCTTATGTTGCTGAAACTTCTTGTCGATAATTATTTAACATTTGTAAAGAAACGCATGCTATGTGTAAAAGTAGAAATATTAATGATATAATGCATCAAAAAAGGTGCTTGAATTGAAATTTATAAACTCTATAAATAAATGAATTTAGGCTAGTATATTTTAGCTGGTAGTTTCTTTTTTACTCTAGCACGACCATTGCGCTAATCTCCTTTTATTGGAATTGTAAAAACCTTTCAAATTAACATAAGATTATTACTCTAAGAATGTGATATATGCCATATGTAATACATACCTGTAGGTAAAGAATTTTTCTCTATTGGTTTGTAATCTGTTTGTTGGCAACTAAAACATGCATATTTTTAGCGATGGGAACTGCTCTTTAGAGTGGAGGTTGCTGCTGGGCAACTATAAATTTTAGAGCAGCGGTTTTAACGTTTGTAAAAGGGATAGATTGATGAATTTGAGCATATAGTTTAAAACTAAACACCAAATGAGAAGGATAGCTGTTGTTTTGTTAGCGCTGCTTGCGCTACAGGCTTCTAAACCTGCCCTTGCGCAGCAAAAGCACTCGTTTAAAATTGGCGAGAACGCTTTTCTAGTCGATGGAAAGCCTATTCAGTTTTTTTGTGGGGAGATTCACCCATACCGTGTTCCACCCGAATACTGGAAAGATCGTTTGCAGATGATACATGCTATGGGGATGAATTCCATCAGCATTTACATGTTCTGGAATGTGCATGAACCCCATAAGGGCAAGTATAACTTTAGCGGTAGCGCAGATATTGCCAAGTTTGTGAAGCTGGCACAGGAGGTTGGGTTGTGGGTAATTCTTCGTCCTAGTCCCTATGCGTGCGCCGAATGGGAGTTTGGAGGCTATCCATGGTGGCTGTTAAAGGATAAGAATATCAAGGTTAGAACGAAAGATCCTGTGTTTATGGATGCCTACCGTCGTTACATAAAGGAGGTTGGTAAGCAGCTGGCTCCGCTTCAGGTGCAAAACGGGGGACCTATTTTGATGGTTCAGATCGAGAACGAATACGGGTTCTTTGGCTCAGATAAGGAGTACTTAGCCATGAATAGGGATGCTTTTAGGGATGCTGGTTTCTCGTGCGACTTCTTTACCTGCGATCCTCCCTATGTTGCCGAGAATGGTCATTTACCGGGCGTATATGCTGCCGTTAATGGTGGCATGAAGTCGGACGTAATTATGAGCACTCAGGATAAGATTAATGGTAAGGCGCCCTACTTTGTGTCAGAATGGTATCCTGCTTGGTTTGATGTATGGGGAAAGAAGCACCATGTTGCATCTGCCCAAAAGATGGTAGAGCATCTGGAGCCAATCTTTAAAAATGGTATTTCGCTGAACATGTACATGGCTCATGGCGGTTCTAACTTTGGATTTATGAATGGAGCTAACTATGACGATGGCATGCCTTACCAATCGCAAACGCAAAGTTACGACTACGATGCCCCAATAAACGAGGCGGGTAATGCTACCCCTAAGTACTACGCCTACCGCGAAATGGTAGCGAAGTATCATCCTACAGGAGCAACGTTACCGGAGGTGCCTCAGCCTAAAAAGGCAATGGCTATTCCCTCTTTTACTTTGTCGGATGTAGCTACCTTGTGGAATAATCTGCCAAAACCGGTTGTGTCGGAGACACCAAAGAGCTTTGAGGATATGGATCAAGGTTATGGTTACGTGCTATACGAAAGTACGCTACCTGCAGGTAAAGGATGGCTAAAGGTTAATGGACTACGCGACTATGGTGTTGTTCTTGTAGATGGTAAACGTTTGGGATTGCTTGTCAGAAGCAAGAAGCTCGATTCAATTTGGGTTGATTGTAAGAAGCCCAATGCCAAGCTGTCTATCCTTATCGAAAACCTAGGTCGCCTAAACTTTGGTCAGTATCTGAATGAGAATAAGAAGGGGATTATAGGCAAGGTGCTGTTTAATGGAAAGGAAGTTCGTTCGTGGAAGATGTACGGTTTCCCATTTGAGAATGTGGCTAACATTAAATATAAGAAGGAGAGCGTTGGTGCAACCTATGAGGCCCCTATTATTCGTAGAGGTACGTTTACGCTTGCCTCGGCTGCCGACACCTATCTTGATATGAGCTCGTTCGGAAAAGGTTCGGTATGGGTAAATGGGCATCATATTGGTCGATATTGGAATGTGGGACCACAGCAAACGCTTTATATTCCGGCTCCTTGGCTCAAGAAGGGAAAGAATGAGGTGGTTGTTTTTGAGATGCTCAAGATGGAGCAGAACAAGCTGCAGGGGCTTGACCATTCCATCCTAGATGATCTAAAAGATGAGATGTTTTTCGGTCCAACGGCCGTTCAGCAGATAAATTAAGTTTACGAGCGGCCACTATTGTGGCCGTTTTTTTTTCATGAATACAAAGTGTATATGCTACGAAAAATAGGTATTGTTGCCATTACATGCTTGGGGGCAATAGCCTCGTTGGCGCAGGCGGATACGGGGCATAGGCTGTGGTACAGTAAGCCAGCCAAGGAGTGGTCGGCCGAAGCGTTGCCCATAGGTAACGGGCGTATGGGAGCCATGTTTTTTGGAGGAGTGGAGCAGGAGCGGATCCAATTTAACGAGCAGTCGCTATGGTCGGGTGATAACAACTGGGATGGGGAGTATGAGCTCGGAGATCACGGCTTTGGTTCGTACCGGAATTTCGGAGAACTGCTGATTTCGTTTGATCGTAGTGGAGCTATTTCGAGCTACTCTCGTTCGTTGGATATCGATAACGGAATTCATACCACAACCTTTATGCAGGATGGGGTAAGGTTTACTCGCGAAGGCTTTGCTAGCCATCCGAATCAGGTGATGGCCTTTTCCTACTCCGCCAGTAAAAAGGGAATTCTATCTGGCAAGATTATGCTGGTAGGAGGACAAAAAGGAGGAGCTGTGAAGGCGTCAAAGGGAGAGGTGCAGCTGCTAGGCGAAATGGCCAATAACCTAAAGTATGCAGCCATTGTTAAGGTGGTTGCAGAAGGTGGAACTGTTAAGGCAGATGGAGGTTGCGTCGTTTTTCAAGGATGTAGTAAGCTGACGTTGCTCCTTGATGCCCGAACTAGCTATAAGCCCGACTATGCCTCCAATTGGCGTGGAGCAGATCCGCTGCCACTGGTAAAGAAGGAGATTGACAATGCGCAGAGGTTAGGATACGACAATCTTAAAAGGAACCATCTTAAGGATATTACCTCGCTACTATCGAGGGCATCCATTGATGTGGGTACGACAGCTGCCAATGTGGCCTGCTTGCCAACCTACGAGCGGCTTAAGGCATATGGGGCTGGAGGTTTAGATCCCGATTTGGAGGAGATGATGTTCTACTACGGCCGATATCTTTTGGTCAGCTCGTCGCGCAAGGGCGGATTACCCGCCAACCTACAGGGATTATGGAATGATAGCAATGAGCCTGCTTGGGCTAGCGACTATCATAACAACATAAATGTGCAAATGAACTATTGGGCTGCCGAAACTACCAACCTTTCGGAATGCCATGTTCCGTTGCTCGATTTTGTGGTTGCCGCTCAGCAGCCTTGCCGTAATGCCACCCGCAAAGCTTTTGGGGATAAGACTAGAGGATGGACTGCTCGTACTAGCCAAAATATATTTGGAGGTAACGGTTGGGAGTGGAACATTCCCGCTAGCGCATGGTACGCCCAGCACTTTTACGAGCATTGGGCATTTACCCTCGATCGGGAATACCTTCGTAAGGTAGCCTATCCCGTTATTAAGGAAATATGCCACTACTGGGAAGATCAGCTTAAGAGTTTGCCCAACGGTATGTTGGTGGTTCCAAACGGCTGGTCGCCCGAGCACGGACCACGTGAGGATGGCGTGATGATGGATCAGCAGATTGTGTGGGATCTTTTTCAAAACTACCTCGTTATTGCTAGAGTGCTGAATGCTGATGCCGATTATCAGGCAAAGATTGCCGATATGCAGGCGCGCTTAGCTCCGAACAAGGTTGGTAAGTGGGGGCAGCTACAGGAATGGCAGGAGGATAGGGATGATCCGAACGATCAGCATAGGCATACCTCGCACCTGTTTGCCGTATATCCAGGGAGGCAAATTGGGTTGACGAAGACGCCTGATCTTGCAAAGGCTGCTGTTATATCGCTGAGAAGCCGTAGCGGAAACTATGGTAGCAATGAGAATACCCCATTTACGGTAGAATCGACGGTGGGAGATAGCCGCCGCTCGTGGACTTGGCCTTGGCGTTGCGCGCTTTGGGCTCGTCTTGGCGAGGGAGAGAAAGCCGCAGTTATGGTTAGAGGCTTACTCAAGTACAATACGCTATCTAACCTGTTTTGTAGCCACCCTCCGTTTCAGCTCGATGGAAACTTTGGAATTCCTGCAGCCATTACAGAAATGCTGCTTCAGTCGCACGAAGGAGCCATTGTGCTGCTGCCTGCAATCCCTAAGCTGTGGGCAAAAGAGGGAAGCTTTAAGGGACTTAAGGCGCGAGGTGGTTTTACGGTCGACTGCTCGTGGAAGGATGGTAAGGTTACCCGATATGCCGTTACTAGTGCTAAGGCACAAAAGGTAACGGTAAGGGTAAATGGGC
>NZ_JTLD01000065.1 GCF_000798815.1 Alistipes sp. ZOR0009
TTAGTGCGGAGGCTTGGTTGCCGAGTGCGCCGCCTTCGTAGTTTAGTGCGGAGCCCTCGTTGCTGAGTGCGCCGCCCTCGTTGTTTAGTGCGGAGGCTTGGTTGCTGAGTGCGCCGCCTTGGTTGCTCGGTATTGTGGCGCCGGGGCGGGCATCATCCATAAAAAAGCCCCGAAGAGGAGTCTCCGGGGCTTATATGGCGGTATGGTACGCGTATTAGATGTGAATTACCTCGCCGTAGGCTGCAGCGGCAGCCTCCATAATGGCCTCGCTCATGGTGGGGTGAGGGTGTACCGACTTGATGATCTCGTGTCCGGTTGTTTCAAGGTTCTTGGCAACCACCAGCTCGGCAATCATTTCGGTAACGTTGGCTCCAATAAGGTGTGCACCCAGCAGCTCGCCGTACTTGGCGTCGAATATTAGCTTCACAAAGCCATCCTTTGCGCCAGCGGCGCTCGCCTTACCCGATGCCGAGAAGGGGAACTTACCTACCTTCACCTCGTAGCCAGCCTCTACGGCCTTCTTCTCGGTCAATCCTACCGAGGCAATCTCGGGGTTGGTGTAGGTACATCCGGGGATGCTGTTGTAGTTAACGGGGTGCGGATTTAGTCCGGCAATGTGCTCAACGGCGGTGATACCCTCGGCCGAGGCCACGTGCGCAAGCGCTGGTCCGGGAACGATATCGCCAATGGCGTAGATGCTTGGGATGTTGGTTTGTCCAAACTCGTTAACCAGCACCTTGCCGTTCTCGTTCTTAACGCCCACCTCGTCTAGGCCAAGCCCTTCAAGGTTGGTCGATACGCCTACGGCCGATAGCACGATGTCGGCTTCTACCACCTCTTCGCCCTTTTTGGTTTTGATGGTCACCTTGCACTTGTCGGCGGTGGTATCTACGGCAAGCACCTCGCTTCCGGTCATCACCTTAATGCCTTGCTTCTTAAACGAGCGCTCAAGCTGCTTCGACACCTCCTCGTCCTCTAGCGGAACGATGTTGGGCAGGTACTCCACCAGGGTAACCTTGGTTCCGATGGTGTTGTAGAAGTAGGCAAACTCGCTACCAATGGCACCCGATCCAACCACTACCATCGACTCGGGCTGCTTTGGAAGCACCAGCGCCTGGCGGTAGCCAATGATCTTCTCCCCATCGATAGGCATGTTAGGAAGGATGCGGCTGCGGGCTCCCGTTGCTAGGATGATGTTGTCGGCCTCTACCAGGGTGGTGGTGCCATCGTCGGCCTTCACCTCTATGGTGTTGGCGCCAGCTAGCTTACCGAAGCCTTGGATAACCTCTATCTTATTTTTTTTGAATAGGAACTGGATGCCCTTGCTCATACCGTCGGCTACGCCACGGCTGCGGGCTACAATGGCCTCAAAGTCGGCGGTGATGCCGCCCTCTAGCTTAACGCCGTACTCGGCAGCGTGCTTGGCGTACTCAAATACCGATGCGCTTTTTAGCAGCGCCTTGGTTGGGATACATCCCCAGTTAAGGCAGATACCACCAAGCTCAGCTTTTTCTACTACAGCAACGCTCTTGCCCAGCTGGCTAGCGCGGATTGCGGCTACGTAGCCACCAGGACCACTACCTATTACTACTAAATCGAACTTCATTACTTTTGTTTTTTATGTAGTTTAGTTTTCACTTTTTTATTTTTGTCGGCCTACCCGTTATGTCGGTATCGGCCTCGCCATTTTAACGTTTTGGTGGGATGATCTCCCGGCTGCGCTCTTTGGTTGGGCGTTGGTTATCAGCGGTAATCCTTCCGCCTCATGGCCCATTCAATCCCCTTGCAAATTAACCAAATTATCGATTGTGCCAATATGATGGCCGCGCCCGAGGGGAGGTTAGCTTCGAAGCTGAAGTATAGCCCCACCATCATTCCAACAAACCCCAAAACAACCGAACCGACCATTATGTTTTTGAAATCTTTGTAAAAGATGTTCGCCGTAACCACCGGAATGGTGAGCAGCGCAATGAGCAGCACAATGCCAACCACCCTTATGCATATTACAATGGTAAGGGAGATGAGGATCATCATCAGGTAGTTGGTTAGCTTTACCGAGGCGTTTTGGGTAATGGCAAACTCCTTGTCGAAGGCTATGTACAGGATGGTTCTTAAGCCAAAGGTAAATAGCAGTATCAGGGCTACGTTCAGTATAAGCATCACCAGCAGGTCTACCTGGGTTACTCCAAGCAGCCCGCCAAACAGGAAGCTCATCAGGTTGGGGGCATAGCCGGGTGTCATCGAAACGAATATCACCCCAATGGCGGTGCCGATAGCCCAAAGTATGCCGATGGCCGAGTCTTCGCGCATCCGGGTCTTGTCGGCAAAGTACTCTATCCCCAGGGCTGATATGGCCGAAAAGACAAACGCGCCAAGAATGGGGTTCATGCCAAGGTAGTAGGCAATCCCAATACCGCCAAAGGAGGAGTGGGTGATGCCGCCGCTAAGGAATACCAGCCTACGGGCTACAATGTAGGTGCCTATTATGCCGCAGGCAATGCTCACCAGCAGCCCGGCAAGAAAGGCATTCTGTAGAAACTGGTAGCTGAATATGTCGTGTATAAACTCAATCATTGCTCGCTATGATTTTTGAGGACGGTGTGGGGGATATGCCCATGCGTGATTAGCTGTATGGGGCAGTTGTAGCTCTTTAGCTGCTCCTCGCTGATGATGTTCGAGGCATGGTAGTGCAAATGGCGGTTTACGCACGCTATCGACTTTACGTAGGAGCTGATGGTTCCCAAATCGTGCGATACGATGATGATGGCCATCTCGCGGTTTAGCTGGTTGAGGAGCTCGTACAGCTCGCCTTCAAACTTGTTGTCCACGTAGGTATTTGGCTCGTCAAGTATCAGCAGCTTGGGCTTGGATATGAGGGCGCGGCAAAGGAATGCGCGCTGCATTTGTCCGCCCGAGAGCTCGCCAATTACCTTCTTGCGCAGGTGCTCGATGCCTGTTTGGTGTAGCAGCTCGCGCACGCGTTGCTTATCGTCGTTGGTGTAGCGGCTAAAGAACCCTTTGCGCGACATGATGCCCGAGAGTACCACCTCCTGTACCGTTATCGGAAACTTCTTGTCTATGTTGTTTACCTGTGGCAGGTAGCCAATAAAGTCGCGCTGCCCGGTGGCCGATCCCGGAAGCGCTATGGTTCCGGTGTAGGGGGCAAGAATGCCCAGTATCACCTTTAGCAGGGTGGTTTTCCCGCCGCCGTTGGGGCCAATAACCCCAATATAGTCCTGCTCCTTAACCTCAAAGTTTACCTTCTGAAGCGCTACGGAACCGTCGTATCCGGCTGTAATATCGGTTAGCTCTACTAGCTTTTTCATTAGCGGTTGGCGGAGTATAGGGTCTCTATAATTTGGTTCATGTTGCCTACCCAGTCGTACGCAAAGGTGTTGATGGGTTCGACGGTTGCGCCAATTTCGCCCGCAAAGCTTTTGATGATGCTCATGTCAAACTCCTTCTGCACAAATATCTTTTTAATGCCGTTGGTTTTGGCAATGGTAACCAGCTCTTTTATGTGGTTGGCGTCGGGTTCCTTCCCGTCTTTTTCTATGGATATTTGCTCCATCCCATACTCTTTAGCAAAGTAGGATAGGGCGGGGTGGTATATGATAAACTTTTTATTCGTTAGGTTGATGAGCTTGCTTTTGGCTGCGGCATCAACGCTGTCGATAGAGGCTGTTAGCGCGTTGTAGTTGCGGGTGTACGCCTCCTTGTTGGAGGGAAACAGGCGCACTAGCTCGTTGTAGGCAGCCTGTGCCATTGCCTTGTAGTTTTTGGGCGATAGCCAGAAGTGCGGATCAACACCTCCATGCGAGTGGTGGTGCCCATGTTCGTGCTCTCCTTCGGTATGGGTGCAGGCTTCTGGCTCCTCGTAGATGCCTTCGGCCAGATTCTTGTAGCTAAGTTTCGCGTTGTTGGCCTTTATATTTTGTAGCCACTTTTGCTCAAATTCAAGGTTCGATATGCCAAAAAAGATGCTCGATTTGGCTACATCCTTCATTTGGGTGGGGGTTGGCTCGTAGGTCTCCTGGCAGGCACCGGTGGCAACCATTACGTTTACATCGAGCTCGTTGCCCGAAATCCTATCTACCAAATATTTTATGGGGGGGATGCTTACGGTTACCATCTCCTTTTTTGCTCCCTTACTGCCGTTGCCATTTCCGCACGATACCAGCCCAAGGGTGGCTACTGCTGCCAGCGTTATTCCAAAAATTGATCGTAGGCGTATGCTGTTTCTATTTGGTTTATGGTTCATCTTTTTCTTTTTTATGTGTTCTAAAGCCGCAGTGGCTGTTCAATATTTTATTGACGATGCTAAATACAATTTTCTGATGCTAATGTTCATCGGGTTTCCGAATATTGACTTTTAGCAGGTTTTGTGCCAGCTAGCCTCTATGCTGAATTCCGTACTTTCGCATCTTGAGGTAAAGCGTGTTTCGGCTCAGCCCAAGTATCTTTGCTATTTGGCTGATGTTTCCCTCCAGCTCCTTTACCGCTTGGGTTATCATCCTCTTTTCCATTTCGTCTATGGTTATCAGCGGCGTCTTCCTATCGGCCGACCTTCTATCTGTTGGCTCGTTTAGGAGCGGTATGTTTCCTACGTTGGGTAGATTCTTTACCTGATCTTTGCTTACATCCCATACGATATTGCCGTTTAGGTTTACCGTCTTCTCGATAAAGTTTTCGAGCTCGCGTACGTTACCAGGCCAGCTGTAGTTAAGCAGAAAGCGGTAAACTTCCGAGGATATCTCCGGAACGTCCTTGTTTAGCTTTAGCGCTTTGGAGTGTAGGAAGTAGCTTATGAGCATGGGGATGTCCTCCTTGCGCTCTTTTAGCGATGGAATGCGAAGTGGAATTACGCTTAAGCGGTAGTACAGGTCGAGACGGAACTTACCCTGCTTAATCTCCTCCTTTAGATCCTTATTGGTGGCTGCAATAATGCGCACGCTAACGGGGATCTCCTTGCTTCCTCCTACTCGGGTTATTACGCCTTCTTGAATTACGCGTAGTAGCTTTACCTGCATGTCAATGGGCATTTCACCAATCTCGTCAAGGAAGAGGGTTCCGCCGTTGGCCAGCTCGAATTTGCCAGGTTTTCCTCCCTTACGGGCACCCGTAAATGCGCCGTCGTCGTAGCCAAAAAGCTCACTTTCGATAAGGGTTTCGGGTAGTGCCCCGCAATTTACGGCTACAAAGCCTGCGTTTCCTCTTTTCGAGTAGGTGTGTATCGATTGGGCTAGGAGCTCTTTCCCGGTACCGCTTTCCCCCTCAATTAGAATGGTCGATGGGCTGTCGGCTACAATCTTGGCGTACTCTATCACCCGTTGCATCTCGTAGCTTTCGCCGATAATGTCTTCGAAGGTGTAGCGCGCGTTCATTCCTGTAAACTTGTTTACTATATTGTAAACCCGCTTCATTTCCCTAATCAGAATGATGGCTCCCTCGTACTCATCTTTGGTAACGATGGGGAGGAAGTTTACGGCATATCGTTCCTTTACGGTTGCATTCTCAAAAACGATCTCCTCATCGAAGATGCTCTCTTTTCGGGACATCGAGCTTTGTATTGACTCCCAGTTTGGAATAAATCGGGAGATGTTGTATCGCTCCAGATCGCTGCTCGATAGCCCTATTGCTGCTAGCGCGCGCTGGTTGTAGCGTATCGTTTTTCCAACTCGGTTTACCGCAATAAGCCCGTGATTGAGCGCATTTATAATGGAGTCGTATAGGCTGTTCGAGAGGGATAGCTGTTGCTTGGCTTCTAGTAGCGTGTATGCTTCGCGGATGGCTGCTGCTGTCTCCTTTAAGGCGGTTGTCCAGCTTGGGGTTTCTTCCTTGGCAATTATGCCAATTACGCCAATAATGGTACCTTTGCTGCTGGTTATCGGCGTTGCAACGCTGTGTAGCTCCTCTAACTGAAAGAGAAAATGCTCTTTTCCGCTTAGCTGTATGGGTGTTTTTTCGAAAAGAGCGGTTCCGATAGCGTTGGTTCCAAGGCTATCCTCTGCCACTTGCACTCCCACCGCAAATCCATATTTTGATATTGTCTTGGCAAAGACGGCATCTCCCGTTACCTTTAGGATGTAGCCGTCGGCATCGGCAAGGAGTATGGAAATGCCTTTGGTGTCGATGCAGCTCTTAAGTAGGCTTATGTTGGGTTCCGAAGCAGCCATTAGCTGTTTCGACCGCTCCATCTTCTCCGAAAGTTCGCTTTCACGCAGGTGGTGGGGGCGGGCCAAATGCCTCCGCTCTAAGCCGCTTGCCATGCATCTGGCAAACGATTGGCGGATGATATCCTCTGTTTTTTTCTTACTCGAGCTCATAGGTCGTAATGTGTAGCAAAGTTAGCATTATTTGCCTCTTGTACTAAAAATGAGCAATGTTTGAATTTTGTTCGTTTTACTCTTTATTTTGTGCTTTATTTTCAGTTGCTATGATATTTGATAGTGATAGGTTACAGCGTAGGGTGGAGGTGGTTGCCACGAGCGATGGCTCCCAAACGCTTTCGATAGACGGAGGGGTGGAGCATTACCATTCTACCAACGGTGCCATTGCCGAGGCGCTGCATGTGTATATTAACGCAGGGTTGGCTGCTTGTCCTTTAAAGCTGGTCAACGTTTTTGAAGTGGGGTTTGGTACGGGGCTAAACGCAATGCTGGCTTACCAGCATGCCGTAGAGCACAATGTAAAGGTTTGCTATACTGCTATCGAGAAGTATCCGCTTGATAGAACGGTTACGGATAGGCTTACCTATCCCGAGCAGCAGGGTATCGACCGATTGCGCTTTTTTGACAGCCTGCACGCCGCTATTTGGAACTCTTGGGTCGAAGTAGACGCCTATTTCTCCATTTGTAAGGTGGAGGGTGATCTTGAATTTTACGCTCCTGCTGCACCTGTCGATGTCGTTTTTTTCGATGCTTTTGCCCCCGATTTGCAGCCCCAACTGTGGTCGGTAGCGGTTTTTCAGAAGCTGTACGATTCAATGCGGGAAGGGGGGATTCTCGTTACCTACTCCTCAAAGGGTTTTGTTAAGCAGAATTTACGAGAAGTTGGCTTTAGTGTTAAGAGATTGCCTGGTCCGAAAGGTAAAAGACACATGATTTTAGCTCAAAAATTATAGCTAATTATTTTGCATAATCGGTGATTTTCTTTTAAATTGAAGGCAAATAGAATCGGTTATGTTAACAGCTAAAAATAGAGAGAAACGGGAATTCCTTTTGTCGGAATTTAAGCTGACGATGATAGGGCTGCCATTTTTTATACTGATATCATCAACAGTTGCATTATATATTTGGGTATGGGGTTCAGAGCCTCTTCTTTGGGGTGTGAGTCGCTTTTTCTCCTTTGTTTGTATTCCTATCGTCCTAATGGGGCTGTTTCTTAATGAGTTTTTCTTTAGGCTAACGCTGGCCATTCTCGGAAAGTTTCCGATGTCTAAATTCTGGTATGGGTTCAACCTAAATCAGCTTATGAAGTGTGGCGACAGAGAAATTCCTGCTGGAATTTCCTACTTTAGGCTGGCAATGGTTATTCCACACGCAATATTAGGTCTTTTCCCTCTCGTGCTGGGCTTATCTATAAACTATCCTTCCGTATTTATTTTTGGATACCTCTTTACGCTTGCTTCTATTGGCGATATTACCTTACTCTGGGAGTCTCGCCATGTAAAATCAACCGTAGGAGTAAGCGAGCACCCTACTCGCGAGGGCATTCTTTTAATCGAGGAGGAGTAGCTGGTGGTAGTTCGCTATCAGCGCGTTTGTTCCTGTTTTTATTGTAGTTATGAAGATGGGAGTGCGTTTAAAGTTTGTTAAATAGACGGCTTCTGGTAAACAAAAACTAAGATAAATGGTATCTTGTGAAGTGATATAAAATACCATTTATGAGAAAAATGCTTGTACAAAAACGTATTGCATTGGTAGCCCACGATAACTGTAAGAAGGATATGATCCAGTGGGTTGAGAAGAATTCAGAAAGGTTGGTGGGGCACGATTTGATTTGCACGGGAACAACAGGGAGAATGATTGAGGATTCACTGCGCCACAAGTATGGCGACGAGGCAATCGATAAGGTTTCAATAACCTGCTTAAAGTCGGGTCCTCTTGGTGGCGATCAGCAGCTGGGTTCTTTAATTGCAGAGGGTAAGATTGATGTCCTAATCTTCTTTTGGGATGCAATGCATGCGCAACCTCACGATGTGGATGTTAAGGCGCTACTTCGTATCGCATCTGTTTACAACATTCCAACGGCGCAAAACCGTTCTACAGCCGATTTTATTGTAACGTCGCCAATCCTGGAGCAAGAGTATACTCCTAAGGTGTACGATTACTCGAACTACATTAGCCGGAAAATCGATTTGTAGATAGGTGCCTTCACCTTGATGCTGCTGCTCAAAACGAGCAGCTTTTTTTGTTTAGAAGAGCCTGTATGCTAGATGAATCCGTTAAACTCTACTAATATTGGAGCCTTGTTTTTGTTTATAAGTTTCTTATAATAAGGTTATTGCCAAATGGTATTCTCGTTTGTTGCAAAAGTTTATATTTTTAAGTAGTCAGATAAAGTGTAAGTTTACAAGGTTTTTCATTGCGAAAAGCCCTCCGTAACTTTATCATTTAACGCTTCAATGGATCTTAAAAACGTTAAGCTTGTTTTGGAGGACGGCACTGAATTCATCGGTAAGTCATTTGGCTACGAAGGATGTTCTGCTGGCGAGGTAGTTTTCAATACTGCCATGACCGGCTATCCCGAAAGCCTTACCGACCCTTCTTACCGAGGTCAACTCCTCGTCCTTACCTATCCTCTAATTGGGAACTACGGCGTTCCCGGCGCAAATCAAGAGGACAATCTTTTTAAATTTTATGAATCAGATCAGCTCCATATTGATGGATTGATCATCTCTGACTACTCTGAGGAGTACAGCCATTGGAATGCTAACGAAAGTTTAGGCAGCTGGCTTAAACGGAACAAGGTGCCTGGAATTACGGGCATTGACACGCGGCAACTTACCAAAATTCTTCGTGAAAAGGGTGCGATGATGGGTAAGATAGTTTTTGAAGGTCAGGATATCGACTTTCGTGATCCTAATCAAGAAAACCTTGTCGATCAGGTTAGCACTAAAGAAGTTAAAGTTTACGGGAATGGGCGGCATCGGATTATGTTGGTTGATTGTGGTGTTAAGAACAACATCATCCGAAATTTGCTGAAACGCGATACGACGGTAGTTCGTGTCCCTTGGAATTACTCCTTTTTGAACGAGGAGTACGATGGTCTGTTCATCTCGAATGGACCGGGAGATCCTAAAATGTGCGAAGCCACTATTAAGAACTTAAAGGTGGCCATCGAGCAGGATAAGCCTATAATGGGGATTTGTTTAGGAAACCAGCTGCTTGCACTTGCGTCTGGTGCCAATACGTACAAGTTAAAGTACGGGCACCGTAGCCACAATCAGCCCGTTTTACAGGTTGGAACTAATAGGGCGTTCGTAACATCTCAAAACCACGGCTTCGCTATAGACAATAGCACGCTGGGTGGCGAATGGGAACCCTACTTCATCAACTTGAACGATGGTACCAACGAAGGGGTGCGCCACAAGGTTAAGCGTATCTTCTCGGCTCAGTTCCACCCCGAAGCGTCAAGTGGTCCTACCGATACCGAGTTTTTGTTCGATGATTTTATCAGCAACATCGAGGCCTGTAAGGCTAGATAGTTATTTGCCGTTAACCCATTATTCGACAATTAGCAATGAGCGACATAAAGAAATTTAATAAGATAATAGTACTAGGTTCGGGTGCCCTTAAAATTGGAGAGGCTGGTGAGTTCGACTACTCGGGTTCGCAAGCGCTAAAAGCTCTGAAGGAAGAGGGAATTCAGTCGGTACTAATCAACCCTAATATTGCAACCGTTCAAACATCAGAGGGTGTTGCTGATAAAATCTACTTCCTGCCTGTTACCCCTTTCTTTGTAGAGAAGGTGATAGAAAAGGAGCGTCCAGATGGTATCATGCTCTCGTTTGGCGGACAAACAGCCCTAAACTGTGGTACAGCCCTATTTGACTCGGGCGTGCTTGCAAAGTATGGAATAGAAGTTTTAGGGACGCCAGTTCAGTCGATCAAGAATACGGAAGATCGCCAGCTGTTTGCTGATTTGCTTCACGAAATTGATGTGAAGACACCCAAGAGCATCTCGTGTACAACTGTAGAGGAGGCTTTAAAGGCATCAGAAGAGTTGGGCTTTCCTATAATTGTTCGTGCTGCTTACACGCTTGGAGGGCAAGGTTCTGGATTCTGCGATAATCGAGATGAACTGCTGAAGCTTGCCGACAAGGCTTTCTCGTATTCTCCTCAAATTCTTGTAGAAGAATCGATAAAGGGATGGAAGGAGGTCGAGTATGAGGTTGTTCGCGACCGTTATGATAACTGCATCACGGTTTGTAACATGGAAAACTTCGACCCGCTAGGTATACATACCGGAGAGAGTATTGTTGTTGCGCCATCTCAAACCCTAACTAACGCAGAGTACCATAAGCTTCGTAGAATTGCCATTAAGATTGTACGTAAGGTAGGTATTGTGGGTGAGTGTAACGTACAGTATGCGCTTGATCCATATTCTGAGGATTACCGTGTAATAGAGGTTAATGCTCGTCTATCTCGTTCGTCGGCATTGGCATCGAAGGCCACAGGTTACCCGTTGGCGCACGTTGCTGCAAAGCTAGGTTTGGGGTACGGATTACACGAGTTGAAGAATGCTGTAACTAAAACAACCACCGCATTTTTTGAGCCAGCCCTTGACTATATTGTGTGTAAGATTCCTCGTTGGGATTTAAATAAGTTCATAGGCGTATCAAAGGAGATTGGCTCTAGTATGAAGTCTGTTGGCGAGGTTATGTCAATTGGACGTACTTTTGAGGAGGCAATACAGAAAGGTCTTCGTATGGTCGGCCAAGGTATGCACGGGTTTGTTGGCAACAACGACCTTGAGTTTGCCGATATCGACAAGGCGCTTTCGGAACCTACGGATATGCGTATTTATAGCATTGCATCTGCTTTCGATGCGGGCTACTCGGTCGACCGCGTTCACGATCTGACGAAGATAGATAAGTGGTTTTTGGTTAAGCTTAAGTCTATTTTTGATACGAAAGTTGCACTTCAGCAGTACGACAAGATTGAGGAGCTGCCTGCGGCTGTTTTGAAGGATGCTAAGAGTAAAGGTTTTTCCGATTTTCAAGTTGCACGCTTTATTCTGAAGGACGACCGTTCGATGAATGAAAAGTCGCTTAAAGTTAGGGAGTATCGAAAATCATTGGGAATACTACCTCATATTAAGCAGATAGATACGCTTGCAGCCGAATACCCTGCCCAAACAAACTATCTATATGTTACTTACAATGCCAATTCGAGTGATATCGAAAGGCCTAACGATAACCAGTCGGTAATTGTTTTAGGTTCTGGGGCATATCGAATTGGAAGTTCCGTAGAGTTTGACTGGTGCTCTGTTAATGCGCTTCAAACGGTTCGTAAGCAGGGGTTGCGCGGTGTTATGATTAACTATAATCCCGAGACCGTATCAACCGATTACGATGAGTGTGATCGTCTTTATTTCGATGAGCTAACATTCGAAAGGGTGATGGATATCATCGACTTTGAAACGCCTCATGGAGTGGTGGTTTCAACAGGAGGTCAGATAGCCAATAATTTGGCAATGAAGTTGTACGATCAGAACGTGCCAGTTCTTGGAACTTCGCCAGTTGATATCGATAGGGCTGAAAATCGTCACAAGTTCTCTTCGTTGCTTGATGAGCTGGATATTGATCAGCCAAGATGGCAAGAGCTAACATCAATGGATGAGATACATAAGTTTGTTGACGAGGTTGGCTTTCCTGTTCTAATTAGACCTTCGTATGTGCTTTCGGGTGCTGCAATGAACGTGGTGTCTAACCACTACGAGCTGGAGCACTTCCTTAAGCTAGCTGCTAATGTATCTAAGGAGTATCCTGTTGTAGTTACGGAATTCATCGAAAATGCAAAGGAGATCGAAATAGATGCAGTAGCTAATAAGGGCGAGGTGATCGCTTATGCCATTAGCGAGCATATCGAGTTTGCGGGTGTTCACTCTGGTGATGCGACAATGGTATTTCCAGCCCAAAAGATCTACTTCGAAACGGCTCGTCGTATTAAGAAAATAGCTCGTCAGCTGGCCAAGGCGCTTAATATATCAGGTCCATTCAACATGCAGTTTCTTGCAAAGGATAACGATATAAAGGTGATAGAGTGTAACCTTCGTGCTTCGCGAAGCTTTCCTTTTGTGTCCAAGGTTCTTAAAGTTAACTTTATCGAGCTGGCAACAAAGGTAATGCTCGAAATGGAGGTGAGTAAGCCTGATAAGTCTATTTTTGAGCTGGATTACATCGGGATTAAGGCTTCTCAGTTTTCCTTCTCGCGTCTTTCTAAGGCCGATCCTGTTCTTGGAGTGGATATGGCATCAACAGGAGAAGTGGGGTGTATTGGTGAAAACTACTACGAAACCTTACTTAAGGCTATGCTTTCTGTCGGTTACCGTCTTCCTAAAAAGAATATACTTCTTTCAACGGGGGATGCTCGCTCTAAGATTGAGCTCCTAAATAGTGCCCGCATGCTGCACGCAAAAGGATTTAACCTATTTGCCACCAAGGGGTCTGCCCAATTTTTGAATGACAATGGAATTCCATCAACGGTACTCCATTGGCCAGATGAGCAGGCAACGCCAAATACGTTAGACTACCTTCGCGAGAAAAAGATTGATTTGGTTATAAACATCCCAAAGAATTTAACCAAATCGGAGTTGGCAAATGATTATACAATCCGTCGTAGTGCGGTAGACTTTAATATTCCGCTAATAACAAATGCTCGCTTAGCCAGCGCATTTGTATACGCAATCTGCAAGTACAACTTGGATGACTTGAAGATTAGAAGCTGGGACGAGTATCGTTAATAGGATACTAATCAAAATGGTAGGGTAAGGGTGCGTTGGCATTCTTACCCTTTTTTTATTATATTTAAGCGTTGATGGTTTTGTGCAGAGGAGTTTTTTAAGCATTTCTTTTGTATGCGACAGCTCATTGAACCGTTACGCGTGCTTCCCCTGCTGAAAATTGTAGTAGGGTTTAGTTTAGGTGTTGCTATTTCTGTAGAGGTAGGGTTTGGTTGGTATTATTACCTGCCGATATTACTTTTGGGTGTTTTATTCCTCATTTGGGGATATTCAAATCAGAAGTATAGCGAGCGTTGGCTTTTTGGATTGGGGGTAATGCTATTCCTTTTTTGCACAGGCGCTTCTTATGTTGCAGGTATCAGAAATCTAAACGTTGATTTACCTAAACCCGAAAAGGCATTTCTAACACTGCAAGTCGATGATAATCCCATAAAAACAAGATATGGTTATCGGTGGACTTCCGTAGTAATACAAGCATCCGATAGTTTAAAAGGCGTGTTGGGCAGTAAATGTGCAACCTTTTCTAGAGATTCCATTTTGCCGAATTACGGCGATCTGCTACATGTTAGATGCTTGATTTCAGCAGTAGAACCACCCAAAAATCCGTACGAATTCAATTTTAAGGAGTACTATTCGCATCAAGGTATTTTCTCGGTTGCTTCAATTGGTAAAGGAGGTATTCATACGGTAGGTAAGGGGAGAAGCTTCTTTTTAGTCAGGTGGGCAAAAGCGATTCAGAAGTATACCCTCGAAACATTTCAACGAGCATCTTTTGCGAAAGATGAGCTCGGCATTCTTGTCGCTTTGATGATTGGGGATAAGCAGTTTCTAGATGGCGATTTGAAGTCTTCATATGCGAATATTGGTGCAATGCATATTTTGGCGGTGTCGGGGATGCATGTTGCCCTTATTTATGGAGTTCTTGTTGTGCTGTTATTTTTCATGAAAGATAGGCGGATTTTGTGGGTCAGAAGCGTTGCTATTCTTTGTGCTCTATGGCTTTATGCATTCGTTGCGGGGTTTTCTCCATCAATAGTTAGGGCTACTATTATGTTTACCTTTATTCTTGTTGGAAAGCTAATTAATAGGGATTATAATATTTATAATTTGGTTGCCGCCTCTTTTTTAGTTTTACTGCTGGTAAATCCATTTTTCTTGTACGATGTAGGTTTCTTGCTTTCCTATGCGGCTGTTATTTCTATACTTCTTTTTTATAAGCCGTTAAGTATTTATGCACCCCATAATAAGGTCGCAAGGTGGTTTTATGATTTAGTTGCAGTATCCATTGCTGCTCAGATTCTTACTATGCCTTTGGTTCTTTACTATTTTCATCAGTTTCCGTTGATTTTTTTGCTAACGAATATTGTATTAATACCTCTTACATCGCTAATAATTTATATGGCTTTGGTATATCTTGCTATCTCGTGGTGGAGTTTGGGGTGTTACTATTTGGATGTTGCCCTTAATTGGCTGTTAAGGATAACCAACATCGCAACCTTGCATCTAGAAGGTATTCCTAACGCCATTATTTCGGGGATTTATCTTAATAGATGGCAAATGCTTGCATTGTTTGCTGCGTTTGTACTGTTCTACATTTTTATGATATATCGAAAAGCTTTGTTGTTAATTATATCGTTATCGGTTATTCTGGTCGTTGCTTGTAAAAGCTTTTGGGGGCAGCTAGATTCCTGCAAAAATAGGCTTGTTGTATATTCTCAAAGAGGAGGTACTTCCATTCTTTTTGGGCAAGGTCAAGGTGCTATTTGCCTTTGTGATTCGGTACGCGATCGCTATTCGTATAAATTTATGGAGCCATCTCTCGTGAGGTGGGGTTTGGGAGGCGTAGGTGATGTTAGATTTTGTAAAATGAATGACGCGGTTAGGCTTGGCGGTGTTGACATTAAGGATGGATGGTGCTCCTTCAACAGCAAGTTTATATTTATCCCTCATAGGTTAGCCTCTAGTAGAATTGGTGCAAAAGAACGTGTAGTGGTTGATCTAGTGATTATAACTAAAAAATGCAGATGGAAGCCAGAAACTCTATTTAAGGTGCTTGCCCCTAAGGTCGTTGTTGTTGACGAATCTGTTTCAAACTATTGGGAAAAGAAGTGGGATGAAGGCTGTGACGAGGCCAATGTTCCCTTTTATAGCGTTAGAGCGAGCGGAGCTTATAGGCTGGATATGTAATCTATGTAAAAGTGTAGACTTGTATTAGCTTAGAGGTAAAAACTCTTGATCCTTATATAAAGTTGATTAGGAGCATGCATCCGATTTCAAAACGTAAGCGAAAGAGTCGCAGATGGCGCACTTTTGTAACGAATAGTGTTGTTAAACATCGTTAAGTGTGGTTGGAGATGTTTTCTTTTATATATTTTTGAGTTGTAGAAGTTCGCGCAACGAATATGCATCAAGGGGAAACCTTAGTAACGTTTTATCTACTAATTGTTGCTTCTTTTGTTTTTTTGTGTGAAATTTATTATCTTGTAACAGCGGATTTATCCATAAAAGATACTACTTGGCTCGTTTTCATATGTTAGAATATTGGTTAAGACACATTTATTGGAGCTAAGAAACAGGAGGACGATGAGAATCGGTCCTCTTTTTTTTGCTTATATCCCTGCCGTATAAAAATAGCTTGAATTATATTATTAAATGTTTTAAGGTGGGACGTGATCGAGTAGTGCAGATAGCAATAAGTTTTATCCAGATTTATTAAATAGCCGTAAGGATACACTTTGCTTACAGTTGGCTGGCTATTTCTTTCCTTTGTTAATAGTATCAGGTGCAACCCTAATAATTTACGGAAGATGTAAATTATTAGGGTGCTACATTAATAATTTACGGAAGATGTAAATTATTAGGGTGCTACATTAATAATTTACAGGCAATACTAATATTTTACGAAGAATATTAATATTTTGGATGCTACATTATTAATGTAGCTGGTAAATTATTAATATACCAAGGAATTTAATAATCTACGCGAAGTATTATTAATAATAACGTCAGGTTATACAGTATTGCACATTCAAAGAATGGTCTTTGGATTATATCTGTACTATTTGCGACATATTCTAGCTGATCGGTTTTTGCGCTAAAAACGAGGTTTCTGTAGCTCCTGTCGAACAAAAATTACTGCTAGCACATGTTCGAAGGCTAGCATTGTGTCATCCGAACTAATTTATAGCGATTTTTATGCTTAATCTGTCGAATTGTAAGGTTCCTCTCTCTTGCATTATATTAATGCAGTGTCATATTTGGCATACAAACTGCAACTTTGAATGTAATGGCTGGTTTCTCAATTGGAATATTGATAGATGTGTATGTTTTGTTTTGATTTGATGATTTTAATAGAGTAGTGCTATTGATATTTTGTGCTTTTTAATTTTATAAGTTGCTATCATCAATGACGATATGCGTTTTTTACTATTTGATATGGAACTGCTTAAAAATAGGATGTTTTTAATATTTATGGATATTTATAAAAATGAGAAGAATCTGCCTTTTTGTTTTGCAGCTCCATCAATTTTTATAATATTGCGCTTCGATTTTAGAATAAGCTGGTGCTCTTGAATGAATTTTATTGAAATAACTATTGTGTGTGAGTGAAAGCTTGGGCGTATAGGCTGTATGGAGATGTATTGACAACGTTTAGTATTTAGAAATATTATTAAAATCAAGAGGGAGCGTGGAGAGCAATTCGGAAATGTTGGATAAAAAAGAACTACTTCAAAGGATTTCTACTGGAGATGAGAAGGCATTCCGAGAGTTTTACTATCTGTACTACCAGAAATTGGTTTCATTTGCTAGATGGTATATTAACTCGATAGAACTTGCTGAAGATGTTGTTTCTGATGTTTTTTTTAACCTTTGGAAGGCTCGTAATTCAATTGTAGGGATTGTTCACTTTGATACTTACCTTTATTCGGCTGTAAAAAATGGTTGCTTTAATGTTCTTAAAAGTTCCTATTATAAGCGGGTTACTCTAGGTGTTGACGAACTAGAGATGGAAGCGTACATCGAACCTGACGGATCTGATAGTAAGCTCATGTATGGAGAACTTAATGCAGCAGTTACGGCTGCCATCAACAATCTACCGGAACGCTGTAAGCTTATTTTTAAGCTGGTAAAGGAGGATAATCTAAAGTACAAGGAGATTGCGGAAATACTGGACATATCGCCCCGTACAGTAGAAACCCAGGTGGCTATTGCTCTGAAAAAAATAGAGCAGGAACTTTATCCTTTCTTAAAATAATCCAACACATATTTATTAGTATTACTTAGTTGCTTGTCTCCTGTTTTTTGATAGGATATTTATTTTTCTATTGTTGTAAATGTTTGATATTCTGTGAGTAAGTTTGTTTTTTAATCAAATGTTTTTTTACCGCAACTTTAATCCCAATTCGGATTGCTGATTTTGATTAAAAAAAATAAACCTTCGTTTACGGGATTTAGCTTCAAGTGTTTTCTAAAAGGTGTAAGGGCTTACTTTAAGGCCTATGATTGTATATGGATTTACGGCAGCTGTTAGATAGAATAAGAATAAGAACGGTAATCCCCGAAGGTCGGTCTGGTATTGATCGTTCATTTATTAGGTTAATGGAACGAATATCGCAAGCAGATGTAATCAAACTGAGGAGGATAAATACCCTATATAAAGGATGGGCAGTTGCAGCCTCAATTGCGTTAATTCTTTCGAGTTGCTTTCTATTTCTGCAAGAACGCCTAACCAAAGAGGTGGAGTATGCAGTAGAAACTAACGTTTCGGGGACGGTTAAACATCTGCTTCTTGCTGATGGATCTAAGGTTACGATAAACGTTGGCAGTAAGCTTGTTTACCCAAGAGAGTTTACCTCGAAGAAGAGGGAGGTGTTTCTGTCAGGTGAAGCGTACTTTGAAGTTGCCCACAACAAACATAAGCCGTTTATTGTACGTGTTGGTGATATTGGAGTGAAGGTTCTTGGTACCAAATTTAATGTTAAAGCTTACACCAACGATATTAACATTACCACAACCTTGCTAGAAGGCTCGGTAATGGTGGAAAATAGCGTGACTAACCAGAATCGGCAGCTTTTGCCTAATGATGTTTATTCCTATAACCAGCTTAATCGGTGTTTTACGGTTGTAAATGAGCCTGATGCAACCAATAATGTTATGTGGCTTAATGGAATTATACAGATGAACCAAATGACATTAGAGGAACTTAGCTTGCAGTTTGAGCGAGTATATAACGTTCGGATTATTATTCTTGACGAAAGGCTTAAGCAAAAAAAGTTCAATGGAGAGTTTAGGTATGGAGAAGATTTAGGCTCCATATTGGAGGTGCTAAGAATAACTGCTCCTTTATCGTATAAAGTTGTTAATCGTACAATATTGTTTAACTAACCTGCTAAATACTTGTGCTAATTTAGTTTAAAGTAAAAATCGGGAAATACAGAGTATTTCCCGACAATAAAATCAAGTAGCGATAAAATAGTTCGCACCTACTTTATCGAAATATTTACTTAACCACAACAAATCTATGAAAAACTTTACGAAGTTTAGGATGCTGTTGCCTAAAAACAAGCCTAGCATCCTTGAAATTGTAACTCGTAAGTCGGCTATGGTCGTCTTACTGCTTTTTTCCCTTCTTTTTTCCCCTCCCTTGCGGGCACAAAGTAAAAAAATCGTTTTAAAGGTGAAGGAGGTTTCGCTTGAAACTGTACTTAAGAGTATTACAAGTCAAAGCGGTTATAACTTTCTTTATACGAACGATATAAATACAAGCCAAAAGGTAAGCATTACCTATACAGGAAATGATGTTGAGGCAGCAATGAATGTAGTGCTGGCCAACACTAATATCGACTTTAAGATTCAAGGGACCCGAATTGCTCTTTTTCCCAGTACCGCGAGATTGGATAAAAAGGGAAAGTTGCAAATTAAGGTTTTAACCGAGATGGGAGAACCTTTGCCAGGGGCTGCAATAGTTGTAGATGGCACGCAAGGCGGAACCATGTCTGATATAAAAGGAATTGGTTCCTTGATGTTTTCCGACAGCAAGCCAAGAACGATTAGCGTTTCCTTTTTGGGAATGGTTACCGAGAAGCTGGTTTGGAAAGGCGAGAAGGAACTGGTTGTAAGGCTGAAAGACGATAGTAAGCGACTTAACGAGGTGGTGGTGACGGGATTCGGAAACGTCTCAAAAGAGCGATATACGGGTGCGGTTACTACGGTAACAAATAGTACCTTGGAGAGTAAGGTTAATTTGGGAGGGTTGTCTAGCATGCTCGAAGGGCAAGTTGCTGGTCTAAATACCTATAAAAACGATCCAGTTATTCGAGGAATTTCCTCTTTTTCGGCTGGTTATAGTCCTTTATTAGTGCTTGATGGCTTACCCACAGAAATGGGATTGGCGGATATAAATCATAACGATATAGAGTCGCTAACTGTTCTTAAGGATGCCGCTGCTGCGTCAATATACGGGGTGAGAGCTTCGAATGGGGTTATTGTTATCGTCACAAAATCGGGGCAAAAGGGGAAGACTATCGTGAATTTCTCGGCAACTTATTCGTTGACTCCTAAACGCAGCATTGACGACTTACGCTACGCTTCAACCAGCGATATTATAGACTATGAGCGAAACTATTTGGAGTATGATCCTCAGTATACAAAAGATCCGATGAAGTATTTTACTGATAAGGAGAGTCAACAGTCCAAAATTTCATTGGTTCAGCAGGCGTACTACGATCAGCTAAGGGGGATGATAACCGCAGACGAAAAAGAGGCCGTTATTGCCAAACTTAAAAAGAACGATTATAGGAAGGAGTTTGAAAAAAATGTCTGGCGCGAGAATGTAACTCAGCAGTATAACTTTTCTATCAGAAAGGGTACTGAAAAAATGGACTTGTCATTTTCAGCACTTTTAAAGAAAAATCAACCTAGCACCATTCAGAGCAGTAACAGGGATTTACTTCTAAATTTTAAGGCGCGTATGGATATTTTTCGTTGGATGAACATGACTGTTGGTGCAAGTTGCAACTTTGGGAATTCGAGCAGCGGATTAGGAGCAGGTGGGGCTACATCTTACATGCCCTACGAGAGGTTACTGAATGAAGATGGCTCACGTAGTCAAATAGTAACTATTAGTCAAAAGCAAAATGACTACCTAAAATCTATAAAAGGGTTATTTGGTATGGAGTTTAACGCTTTGGATGAAATGGAGCAGAGTTATAACAATTATAAATCTACGAAACTAAGAACTTTTACTGAGTTTGATATTACGCTTTTTAAGGGATTAACCTATAATGTCAAATTTGGGTATGAGTCGGGAGAAGACCTAAATAGTAGCACTTACTTGCAGGATTCGTACGCAATGCGTACTTTGATTAATAAATTTGCAACACTTACAGGAACTAACGTTACCTACAATATCCCTTTAGGGGGAAGATTAGCAAGTACTGCATCGCGTTCATATAACTATGGAGTAAGAAACCAGATAAACTACTCCGCCCAAATTTTACCAAATTTGTCGATGACCTTTTTTGGAGGAACTGAATTTGGGGAAAATAATTCCACTAGTATAGTAACCGATATTTATGGTTATCATCCCTCTGAATTATTAAGTGGAAAGTCTAATATCAATTGGGATTTACTTACAAAAGGAATTTATGGTGCACTTTATCCTCAAGTTAGACAGTCAACGGGACTTAACGTTGGTTCAACTTATACTTTAAATAGGAATTTGTCTTTTTATAGTAACGGTTCATTGTCATACCTAGGGAAATATGTACTCGCCGGAAGTTGGCGTGTAGATCAGACCAACCTATTTGGTGTTGCAGAAAGGAATAGATTTCGTCCGCTTTGGTCTATTTCTGCAAGTTGGAATGCCTCTGAGGAGACATTCCTAAAGCAGGTGGAGTGGCTTAATATGCTAAAAGTGCGTGCTTCGTACGGACTTACAGGGAATGTAGATAGAAGTTCCTCTCCTTATATGAAAGCTTACGTAGGAAATTCAGTGGATGTTGACGCGCGTGTGACTGCCATTATGACACCTCCAAATAAGCTGCTTCGTTGGGAAAAGACCGAATTGGTGAATTTAGGGGTTGATTTCTCCATCTTAAAAAACAGGCTATCGGGAAGTATTGAGGTTTATAGTAAGTATTCTGATGATTTATTATCACCTTATACCTTAGACCCTTCAACTGGCTTTGACTACATGACCATAAACAATGGGGCAATGCTTAATAAAGGGGTGGAAGTTACGTTAAACTATAATTGGTTAAATATAAAAGATTGGTCGGTAAGTTCTAGAGGGCAGTTTGCGTACAACAATAATAGAGTACGACGTGTTGATATACAGCCTACCAAAGCGTTAGATTTAATACAGGATAGTTATTTAGTAGTAGGAAAGCCATACAGTGCGGCTTACGCCTATCGTTGGGCTGGTATAACAGCGGACGGAGAGCCTTCTGTTTATGATAAGGACGGTAATGTTGTTGCTGGAAGTAATCCAATGAAAGACCCTGCTGCGGCTGTTTACGTAGGAAGCTATGATCCTCCAGTTACTGGATCTTTTTTTCAAAATGTAAGGTATAAAGGCTTGACTTTAGACGCCCAAATTGTATTCTATGCTGGCCATAAACTTCGTAATGATGTCGTTCCACTAGCTGCAACAGCGTATGCTAGCATGAAGCAAGGTATTGCCGATAGATGGACTGAAAATAACAAGACGGCTCAAATTCCCAAGTTTCCTGTTTACGGAGCAGTTGGAGATCGGGATAGATTTTGGAGATTGTCAGATGTGCATATCAAAGACGCTTCTACGGTAAAATTACGTGCCATAACACTTGGATATAACGTTACAACTAAAGGCGTTCGTTGGTTAGAAAATAAGAGCTTACAAGTAAAGGCTCAGGTTAATAATCTTTGGTATTGGTGTGCTGCCGGGAACGGTATTGATCCTGAAAATTTCGGTCAAAGAGACGGAACTCGTAATGGCGCAAATATGCCCTCCTATCTGTTCAGTATAAATCTAACCCTTTAGCTTAAAATTATGAAGAAATTACAATTATTGGGACTGGTGACCCTTTCTTCCTTGTTTATAGGATGCGATTTAGATATTCCACCCAAAGGACAGATTATCCTTGAAAAAGAGAAGGATTATACTGCTCTTCTAGACTATGCAAATTTATTCAATTATGATAACCAACTTGCTTGGTACTCCTCTTTTGACGCTGGATCAATGTCTTCAATTGTTACAGGCAATGGTTATTTATTTTCGAAAGCTTGCTATTTAGGGCTGTCTGATGTGGATCGAACAACCGACTTTAAAACTACTCCTCTTTATACGGAATGCTATAAGCGTATTGCTCGTTATAATATAGTAATCGATGAGGTTGTGAAATCTGATGGAGATCCAAAAGATAAGCTGAGAACGCGAGCAGAGGCATTAGTGCTTCGGGCCTATAACTACTTTGTATTGGTGAATACTTTTGCTAAACCTTACAACAAGGCAACATCATCGACAGATGGAGGGGTATTGGTACGAACAGCCTTTTCGCTCGAGGAGAATCCACCGCAAATGACGGTTGAACAGGTATACCACGCTATTGAAAGTGATTTGGTGAGTGCGTTGCCTCATCTTGGCTCAAAAGGAAAAAATGTTAACCATCCAGGTCTTGCATTTGCTAATGGTGTTTTAGCAAAAGTCTACCTCTTTAAGGGAGAGTTTGACAAGGCTGAAACTGCGGCAAAGGAATCGCTTAAGCACAACAGCTTCATTTTTGATTGGGTTGCTTGGGATTTAGGTCCTAAACCTGCTCCTGAAATTGGCTATAACAACGAGGAGAATCTTTACTTTGGTTATGGAATAAATAGTTTTACTCCACTGGGATTTGGTATTGGTCCACGTTTGGTTAGCAAATATACTCCAGGCGATTTACGAAAAGATCGCTTTTTCTGGTACACTTTTTCGGCTTTTTTACCTGGTTGTTACGCATATCGAGAGTATTACGAAAAGGTAAATGGGGTGAATGTCTCGCGAATGATAAAATTTAACATTGGAGGAATGAAGGTTTCTGAAGTTATGCTTATGCTCGCGGAGTGTTATGCCCGCTCGAATAAGGTGGCTGAAGCGATGCAAATTGTGAACGATTTGCGTAAAAAGCGAATTTTACCTACAAAATATGCCGATTTGGTTGCGAACAATCAGGAGGAAGCCTTTAATCATGTGATGGACGAGCGTTCGCGGGAGTTGGTGCTTACACCCAATAATTTTTACGATATACGACGCTTGGAGGTTGAAGGAAGACACCAGGCGGTAGAGCGTATCCTTCAGGATGGAGCAAAGGTAACGGTGCAGAGCAGTAGCAGCATATTTATTATGCCATTTCCTGACGATGCCCTCCATAAAAGCCCTAACCTAAAGCAAAACGTTGAAAAGTAGGTCATAAACTTTGGGGCTGTCATAAGTTTATTCGATAGCCCCTTTTACACTATTCATTTATTTCTAACAGACTACAGGTTCAAATATCAGAATCTGCCGGTGATGTAGGTTTTTTCGTAAAGTTACTCGCCTTTGGTCTTAATTTAAAAAATGTTGTATGAAACATATATTACTATTACTGTTGGTTTTAGTAGGCACCCAACAGGGCTTTGCGCAGGAACCTTTTTCATCTATTAAAGGAACCCTCGAAAAAAAAGGTATTTCGAAAATATGCCTATTTAGGACGATAAATGGGCGTGAAGACACCATTGCTACGACGAGCCCTTCGGCCGATGGAACTTTTGGGTTTCTACTTAAAGTGCCAGAGGCGGCATTTTACACGGTTGGAGATAAGCAAAAATCCTATCGACTTTACCTTAAACCGGGAGACGCTGCAACTGTTCTTATTAACGATTCGCTAATGACTTTTGTTGGGGGTAATACTAAAGAGAACTTGGCGCTTGGGAAATGGCAGCAGTTTAGCCAGCCGTTGAAAAAAATGACTGTTTATTTCTATGAAGGACGATCAACATATAAGGAAATATTTCCGGAGTTAGAGAAAGTTGAGGCAAAGGCAAAGTCTTTCGTAAAAATGAATAGTTCTGGGAATAAAATATTTGATAACCTTATGAATCAAGTTATCAGATATGATTTAGACTACTATACGCTGATGGGGATATACACCCCTAGGGTAGAGCATCCGAATTTAGATCAGTATCCGATGCGTGTAAAAAGACTTATTGGCACGAAGGATTATGATGACGATAATGTGTTGAAGCAACCTTATGGCGAAAAACTTCTTACCTTGATCTGTACCTACTTGAAGGTTACTGGAGGCTCGGCCTATAATAGTGTTGACAAGCAGATTGCTGCACTAGGAGGGAATCTATCTAAAGGGGTATTGGTGGTGAATGTTGCTAAATACTTTAAATCTTATAAAGAGTTTCAGGAGATCGAGGAAAAATATGGTTCTTTGATTACCAATGCCGATTTAAAGGGGTTTATGGAAAAAATTCGTCTGTCGTTAATAGATTATAAAGAAGGAACTCCTGCTTACAACTTTACGTATGCCGATACTTCCGGTCGGAATGTATCTCTAAGCGATTTTAAAGGGAAGGTTGTGCTTGTAGATGTGTGGGCTACTTGGTGTGGTCCTTGTAAAAAGGAATTACCTTCACTTAATGCTTTAGAGCAGGAGTATGAGGGGAAAGACGTCGTTTTTATAAGTGTTTCAACAGATAGCAAGAAGGATCTTGAAAAGTGGAAGGCTTTTGTTAAGGAGCACCATTTGGGCGGTGTTCAGCTTTTTGCAGGCGAAAATTCTACGCTTTCAAAAGACTATCGAATCAATGGTATTCCTCGATTTATGCTTTTTGATAAAAAGGGGGCAATTGTTACGGTAGATGCACCTAGGCCTTCTAACCCTGATCTTAAATATTTGATTAATAATCAACTTAGCAAGTAATAGTGATGCTGATTTTATTGATAAGGACATTTGGTGCTTTTGTTCTCGTGTTTGGAACCTTTTTCGCAAGTTTTGCACAGAAAGGTACATCAACGATAAGAGGAACAGTTGCAAATTTATCTGTACGATATGTTTATGTCGAAATTTCTCAAGAAAAGAGAACGATTGTAGATTCCATTGAAGTTGAGGGTGGTATCTTTGAGAAGAAGTATGCTGCTGATTCTATACTACAGTTAATGGTTAGCTTAGATCGTCCGCTTTCGTTATTAAGTGAGTTAAGCAAACAGGGTAAAAAGGTCGATTTGTCGGCATACTATCCTAATCTAGGAAATGAAAGTTCTCCTACACAGGCGGTATTACGTCCAATTTTAGACGAAATGATACCAAAACCTCTCGAAAGGAAGCTGCATATTTTTATTAAACCAGGAGAAGATATTAATTTAAAAGTACCCATGACAGGCATTTCTAATGCAGAAGTGCAGGGTAGCACAGATGTGGTTAAGTATGTTGCTTTTTTACAGATAATAAATCCTTTAGAGCAGCAGCTTGAGTTGGTTGAGCGGGAGTTCAAAACCTATGAAGGCGAGCTAAGTATTGGATTAATTGCCCAATTTGATGATAGGCTGACAGCATTAAAACGGCAAATGAGTACCGAAGCCTTTAATTTTGTAAAGGCTAACCCAACCTCCCCTTATATTTATGCTATTAGTTGGGAATATATCAGCCAAGATATTAAGTTACTAGCTGAGGTTTGTAAGATTTTAGAAGAAAAAAAAGGGTTAACGAAAGAGGGTATAAGCTTGAAACGTAATTTATTGCGCTACAGCAAAGCTCCAGAAGGGAGTGTTGTACCTGATTTTACAGCCACCGATTCGAAGGGCAACTCTGTTACACTGAGTCAGTTAAAGGGAACGGTTGTTTTAGTAGAATTTTGGGCTTCATGGTGTGCTCCTTGCAGAGCAGAAAATCCTTATTTGGCTTACATTAATGAACGATACAAGGATAAAGGATTTGTTCTGGTAAGTTTTTCTCTCGATAATAAAAAGGAGAGTTGGTTTGATGCAATGGATAAGGATAAAATGACTTGGATAAATGTATCAGATCTCGAAGGAATAAAGAGTGCAATAGCCAGTAAGTATGGTGTTCGAGGTATTCCTGCTAACTATCTAATTTGTGATGGAAAGATTGTTGCCGTAAACCTTAGAAAGCAGCTCCTTAACGAAAAACTTCAAGAAATACTAAAGTAGTGAGTCTTCCTTATAAAACTTCTCTCTTTAAGGAGTGACTATTTAGCAGTTTGTTTATTTGGAGATTGTGGGCCACAACGTGGCTCACAGTTTTCCTGAACCCTCAATTTTATTTCATGAAAAAGTATGTATTCGCAGCAATTGCTGCGGTAGGAGGCTTATTGGCTAATAGCGGCGTTGCTCAGCAACATTCCGATCTAAGCTTACCTGTTGATTCGAAAGTTAAGATTGGCAAATTGCCTAACGGATTGACTTACTACATTAGAAAAAATGACATACCGGAGCAAAGAGCTGAGTTTTTTATTGTGCAAAGAGTGGGGTCCATGCTTGAGAATGAAAGCCAGCAGGGGCTTGCGCATTTTCTTGAGCATATGGCTTTTAATGGAACCAAAAATTTTCCGGGAGATAGGCTTATAAAGTACTGTGAATCTATTGGAGTAAAATTTGGGGAAAATATTAATGCATATACGGCTTTTGATGAAACAGTTTACAATATTTCAAATGTTCCTACCACTCGTTCTACAATAATAGATTCGGCTCTCCTTGTGTTACACGATTGGTCTAACTGTATAAGTTTAGAAGACAAAGAAATAGATAAGGAGCGTGGAGTAATCCGCGAGGAATGGCGAACACGTAACACGGGTCAGAACCGTGTTGGTAGTGCCTACTTTAAGGAGGTATATCCGAATAATATTACCGGCACTAGAATGCCGATTGGTTCTATTGATGTTATTAACAGTTTTTCATATCAGCAGCTTCGTGACTACTATAAAAAATGGTATAGGCCCGATCTTCAGGCTATTATTATTGTAGGAGATGTGGAGGTTGCCGATGTTGAGGCTAGAATTAAATCCATTTTCGCCGATATCAGCAGGCCTGTAAATCCAACCGAACGCACTTATGTCGCAGTAGAAGACAATCAGGAACCTATTGTCTCAATTGTAACAGATCCTGAAGTTAATAAAACGTCGGTGTCGTTGATGTATAAGATGCATACGGTACAATTTACAGAGCGAAATAGTAGGTTGTACTACGTCAGGGGTATTGTTCAGAATTTTATAGCCCAAATGCTGAATGCCCGTTTTGCTGAAATATCCCAGAAATCCAATCCTCCGTTTCAAGGCGCTGGGGCAACTTACGGAAATTATATTGTTTCTAAGACTAAAGATGCGTGGACAACAGGGGCTTCTGCAAAGAGTGGAGAGGCGCTAAATGCTCTTAAAGCAATTGTGCGAGAGAACGAGCGAATGCACCGTTTTGGCTTTAGCGTATCTGAACTTGAGCGTGTAAAGGTGGAGTATCTACGTAATTTTGAAAATGCGTTTAACGAGCGAGAAAAGCAAAAAAGCGGAGTTTTTGTTCAAGAATATGTAAATAACTTTACAACGAACGAACCTATTCCTGGAATAGAATTTGAATTTGACCTCGTGAAAAAGGTTTTGCCTAGTATTAATGTAGAGGATATTAATCGTCTTGCTAAGTCTTATGTCTCCGATACTAATATGGTAATAGTCGTAACAGGGCCCCATAAAGAGGGAGTTTATACCCCTACGAAGGAAGAAGTTCTTGCTGCAGTTGCCGATATACAGAGAGAAAATATAGAACCTTATCAGGACAAGGTGATTACGGAACCTTTATTAGCAACTTTGCCCAAAGGTGGAAAGGTAGTGCAATCCGAAAATGCCCCGTTTGGCTACACAAAGTGGAAGTTATCCAACGGTGCTAAAGTTTTTATAAAAAAAACAGACTTTAAAAAGGATCAAATACTAATGCATGCTTTTTCGGAAGGAGGAACGTCCTTGTTTAATGAAAAGGAAAGAGCAAACTACAGCATTATAAATGAGGTGGTGCCTCTCGGAGGGCTTGGGGGATTTGATCCAATGGAGTTGAATAAGGTTCTTAACGGAAAAATTGTAGGGATAAGTGCTAACGTGGGCAGTAGTGCAGAGTCTCTTTCTGGTAATACTACGCCCAAAGATTTTGAGTCACTTATGCAGCTTACCTTTCTTAAGATCACCCAACCAAGAATGGATGAAGTGGCATTTAAGAACTATGTGTCAAGAAAGAGAAATCAGCTGGAGATCGCAGCTCTTAATCCAGCATCTGCTCTTTCGGATTCTATTCGAACAACCCTCTATGATCGTAACCCATTCATGTCGAAATTTGATCTAGAGATGCTCAATAAAGTAGATTATGCGAGGGTGGTAGAACTCTATAAGGAGCGCTTTGCCAATGCAGGAGACTTTACTTTTATACTTACAGGCAACATTGATTCCTGTGTCGTAAAACCGATGGTGGAACTCTACCTCGGAGGTTTACCAAGTTCGACGGGAACTGAAAAATGGAAAGACCGAGGAGTAAGAATGGTGAAAGGAGTTAAAACCGTTGATTTTGAAAAGGTGTTAAGCGTTCCCAAATCAAGTGTTTTTGTTTGTTACTCTGGAACGGCAAAGTATTCGATGGAGAATAGTATTTTGATGGATTTTGTTTCTTCAATACTTGATTTCAGGTACACTGAAGCAATCAGAGAGAAGGAGGGGGCCTCTTACGGAGTATCTGTAGGTGCTTCTATAGATATTAAGCCAATCGAGCAGTACATGCTTCAAATTTCATTTGATACCGATCCGAAGTTAAAGTCAAAGATGCTTGCCATTGTCCATCAAGAAATCAAGAATTTTATAGAGAAAGGTCCTTCACTTGAGGATATCAGTAAAGTAAGGGAGTTTATGCTGAAAAGAAATCAGGATATGCAGGTAGAAAACCGTTTTTGGTTGAATATTCTCTCTTTGTATCTCCAAAATCAGGTGGATTTTTCAACAACGTATTCTTCATATATTAAGAGTATTACACCTGAAATGGTTAAAAATGCTGCAAAAGAGTGGTTAGATCAGGGGAATATTGTTGAAGTAATTATGAATCCTAAATCGGACATTTAATTTGATATCAAAGGATCGGTAGGTTTAAAATATATAAACGCCTTATTGGAGACTGCCTTGGATGGGGATTTAAAATGAATCACTATCTCATGAAAGGCTAGGTTCTCTAGCCTAAGGTGTCTCTTTTGTAAAAAAAATAGTATGGCAAAAAAGACGTTACTTTTAATTGTACTAGCAGTGGTAGGTGCTAGCATGGCCTTTGCCCAGCTTT
>NZ_JTLD01000066.1 GCF_000798815.1 Alistipes sp. ZOR0009
CGCCGCAGCAGCGGCAGTGCTGGCTGAGGGAACGGATGCCCGCAAGCACTTGTTGCCCATACCGCCAAACGTTGGCTGCAATGTTAAAAAAGCTCATCTTTCTAAGGTTTAGCTAATAATACAATGACAAAAATGAAGATTGAATTTAAGATTTGGGCAATTTATTTTACGACTATTTTATTCTCTGTTTATATTCATGAATTTGGACATTGCATACCAGCATGGACACATGGATATTGGGCAGTTCCGACTCCGGCAAAAGAGTATATATCTAATGCTGTAGCTATGGATTTAAAACAATATATATCTCTTGGTGGAGTAATTGGTTCGATTTTGGTATCACTTATAGTTATATTTTTATACCTAAACAAAACATATAGAATTAATCCAGCCATACTTGCTGGAGTGATTGCAATACCTGGAATGTATACATTAAGATTTATATTGAGCGGTAGAGGACATGATGCAACTGAATTTCAGGAAGCACAATCTGCATTGGGATTGAGCTATTCTGGACATTCGTTAGATTGGATTTTCTTAATATTATTTATATTTGGAGTTGTAGTTTGGATAATAAAATCCAAGCCACATTATAAAATAATAGGCAGATTATCGATTGGTTTCGTTTTGACATTTATTTTTGTGGTTGGACTTCAAGTAATAAACAATGCTATTTTTGACCCAATTTTACAAGCTAAGTGATTTTCAGGTCAATTAAGATTGATTAATAGCAAGGCATTGAGATACAAAATAAACACAGCAGCCAACAAAGGCTCAAACCCAATTGGGGGTTAAGTTTGGCGAGGAGTTCAGCGTTATTAAGTGCATTAGTTTTAACTTGATAATTTCGCAGATTCGAATCCCCAACTGGGTTTAGCCTCGAACGTTATCTGCCATGTTAAAATGACACATTACGACATTTTTTTTAAGTGCATTTTAAGTTCTTATGAAATATAGAGTAGAATTGAATTTATAATTTTTGATATTTACAATATAATTTAACAATGGAAACTAACACTTTAATTACAATTGCTAAATCAGCGAACTCAATACATTCTTTATTAACTGGTGGTGCATTTGGAGAAGCACTAAATGCAATAGCATTAGTTGAATTAGAAGCCGCTCGAAATGCATATCAATCCGTAAGTCAATCAAAACAACCACGAGAAGCTCTTAATCGAGTTTTAACGCATTTAGAATCAGCACACGTAGCATTCAGAAAGACATGGTCTACTACGGGGCTTCGTGTATCACGTTATGCAAAAGCATCTTTTGTAGCATTGTGGGATGCTTATGTTTGTTGCCTTATGGCAGCAATTCACAAAGCATTAGGCGATAATAATCAATTATTAATGCGTTCTTTCAAATGGGGAGAAGATGCTATTCAATTCGAGAAATCATTAGGCGAATATGAGGAAGGAATAATAGCTCTTGTTAATCCAATGACTTACATTGATATTTTTTCAAGCTATTCAGATATTATGTCGCTTATGTCTGAGGATAAATTTGAGGAGTTTAAAAGAAATATTTTGAATTAGCTTGAGACTAATCAAGAATAAAACACGAGCAGATAACACAGGCTAATAAGCAATTGGGGTTTAGGTGGTTGGGCGTGCGTCGATCTCGCTTGCAAGCTTTCTGCACGGTTGATAAGAAAGCGTCCACGAAGTCCCCAACTGCTTATAGCCTCGTCCGTTACCCATAATTTTTAAAAGATGATTCTCAAACAAAACGATGAAAATATAGAATATCGAAATGAATACGATTTATTAGTTGATGTTTACTATAAGGGAATACCCTTTAGTGGAAAAATCATTGATGAATTAGAAGAAATTGAATATAAAAATGGGAAAGTTAATGGAGATTATATTGTTCGGTATCCTAGTGGAATTATTAAGGAACACGAACTTTATGAGAACGGAGTATTTATTGAAGGTAAGCATTTTTATCCCAATGGATTGAAATTGTATGAAAGTACAAAGGAATCTTATAAAAGATGGAATTTGTCTCAAAATGTTATTTCGGAATATAAAGACCAGATACATTATGAATATTTTAAAGAAGGATTTATCAAAAGCATTTCTCCCAACATTAAGGAACAAGATTGGGCTATAAAGTTTTTTTCAAAAAACGAAGAATTGATTTATACACAAATGATAGATAAGGTAATTGATGGAGAATTAAAGCGAATAATAACTTACGACAATGATTTAATGTATAAATATTACTTTGACTTACTTAATTTTGAAAATCATGAATTAAAGGATAATCAAACTTATAGTACTACAGAAAATCATAGGATTCATCATATTTGGATGTGGTTTTGGAAAGTCTTTGATTTTGATGCAGAAATGTATTTGAATATCCTTAACAGTTTGTTGAAGCACCCTAATATAGATGTAAAGAAAACAATAGCTAATATTATTGCTCATCACAGATTGCATATTTACATTGAAAAAGAAAGTGAAGAAACAATAGAGGCCTATAATTACATAAGAGAAAGTTCATCAAACTTGGATAAGAATTTTCCATCACGAGAAATTCGGAATTTTAAGACGAAATAAAAACTATGGTTAACATGCAATATAGCAAAAAAGGGTTTCAGTGGTATGCGAAGCCCATCTCCCGCATCAAGTTCAGTGTCGGCTGATAGTGACATTCACCGCAATCCCTTTCTTGCCATATTGCCACCGTTAGCAAAAATTTTAAAACATGAACCTGCAAATTGAAACAAACATAGCTTATAAAGATTTATTTCAAGATTTCGACTCTACAAGTATTTCAGATTTACTTCGTGAAATTCCGAGTAAGAACGCATTAGAAATTACATGTCATTTCTTAGCTCAAATCCATACAAAAGAAAAAGATACGAGTAGGCAATTACATTATTTGAGACAATGGTTAACTAAAATACCCATAGAAATACAAACAGAATGTAATGCTTTTGTTGAAAGGATTAGTAAAAAGAAGAATGCTAAGTTTAATTTTCTTAACAATGTTTCACTGTTAATATTAGTTGAGCATATTATTGCAAATTTCAATGAATTAGAAATACAGGAATCATTGAGTGCAGAGCAAGAATTGAAATTATTAAAATCGTACCTTTTTTCGTCGCAGACTTGGATTGACAAACAAAAATTTAATGGAGAAAAAATCACTAAACCAGAAGAACTTATTAAATTATTGCTTCCAATTCAATTACCATACGTTGAGATATTAGAGTTTAAGGATTTTAGATTACAATTCTTAAAGGCAATTAATTTTTTCAAATTTTGTGAATCACATGAATTGTTCAGCAATTATCTCAAAATCTTTTTAGAAAGCAATAACTTAAAATCTTGGCAAGAATATTTAATAAACCTTTTAAATTTATATACATCGAAACTTGTAAACGAAACAATCCCATCTATTGAGGTTTTTCAAGAAACTCATACAGAAGTAACAAATTGGCTGAATACACTTTGTGTCGATACTGGTAGTTTCATGAGTAGCAATGATTTTTTAGGCATAAGAGAAAAACCTTTGTTCCGTTTTGATGACAATAAATATCTATATTTAAACTTGAACTTTTTTATTGATAAGATTTTTCAAGGAATTCAGTTTGATTTTGCTTCTGCTTTGGCAAAAAATGAAATAGAATATAATGGGAAGGTAATAGCAGGATATGTTTCAAATGAAAAAGGGAAAGTCGGTTTCAAAAGTATTTGGGGAGAAGTATATTCTGAAAATCATCTGTTATATCCTACATTAGATTATATATTTGGCAACAAAAAATATATTTGTTATTCGGGTGAAAATATGAAAGAACACCTTGGTGATGGAGAACCTGATTATTACGTAAGAGATAACGCAAAGATTTACTTGTTCGAATACAAAGATGTATTATTAAATGCAAGCATAAAACATTCTTATGATTATGAGCAGATTGAAAAAGAAATATTCAAAAAATTTGTTAGCAATCAGCATGGTGATGATAAGGGGATTAGTCAGTTAATCAATTCAATATCAGATATTATTGAGAATAAATATAATTCATTTGATAATTTTGACTTTACCAAAGCTATAATCTATTCAATAATAATTTATAATCATTTTGACTTTAATTCTCCAGGTATAAACTATATTTTAAACAAAAAATTTAGAGAAATAGTAAATGAGAAAGGACTTGAAAAGAAAGTGGAAATTAAAAACTTATCACTAATTGATTTAGATAGTTTTATCAAGTTTCAGGATTTATTCAATAAAAAGAAAATGACTCTTAATCATTGTTTAAATGAACATTTTAAATTTACAAGTAAACCTGATTTATTTGAAAAAATATCAACAGTCAATCAAAACATGCACTTTGTTGCAAGTAAATTGAAATATGATAGTCCAGAATTGTTAGAATCAGAATTAAAGAAAATGATAATAAACTTTTGCTAACACGCGGTCATAAAACATAGCGGTTTTAGTGCAAATTGCAAGCTAAGTTCCCGCGTGCAAGGTCAGCAACGGGGGATAGGTTCGCAGCCACGCAATCCGCTACGTTTTATACCGCCAACCGTTGTGTGCTATACTAAGACAGACAATTAAATTCATATTGCAAAATGACAATTGACAAACTAACAATAAGAAATTACAAGTGCTTTGACGAGACAGGGACATCAATCGAAGCTTTAAAATCAATTAATGTAATAATTGGCAAAAACAATAGTGGCAAGAGTTCTGTCATTGATGTCTTTAAATTCTTAACTACAAACGATAGCACATTTTTTAAAAATAGAAGAAATGGCAAAGCCCCAGAAATAGAATTTGAGCATATTGTTAATGATAGATTAATTAAACAATCATTTGACAGCAGTGTAAGCGGTGGCGATATTGGTATGAATCACCAACAATTTGGTTTGTCTTTGGTAAATTCCACTCTTACATACACAATTAACGAAAATGGAAAAAATTCATTTAAAGGATTAAACAAAAATATTCCTAATGGTGCAAGACAATATTTTGAACGTTATCTTTCTCTTATCCATTTTCCATTAAATGGGAAAATATTTAGTCACTTAAGTGCGGAAAGAGATATTCAGCCAGAGTCACCAAGAGCTGACCTAGCATTAAATACAAATGGTGTTGGTGCAACAAACCTTATACAAACGATTATTAATAGAGATAATTATGATAGTAATTTAATTGAAAAAACACTTCTAAATGAACTTAATAAAATCATAAATCCAGACATTGACTTTACGAGAATTCTTGTTCAACAAAATGAAAATGGTAATTGGGAGATATATTTTGAAAGTGCTGATGATGGACGTGTTCCTCTTTCAAAAATGGGAAGTGGTGTAAAAACAGTTCTACTTGTCCTTATTCTTCTGTATGTGAAACCCAAAATAGATAGTAAGAATGTAGGCGATTATGTGTTTGCCCTTGAAGAACTGGAAAACAATTTACACCCATCTTTACAAAGAAGACTTTATTACTTTATTTACCAGTTCGCAAAATCAAATAATTGCGTTTTTCTGCTAACGACACATTCAAACATTGTGATTGATTTGTACAATTCTCTTGATGAAACACAAATTTTACACATTAGTAAGCTTGAGAACAGAACAACAATAAAATCAACTTTAAAAGAAACAGAATTAAGAACAATACTTGACGATTTGGATGTCCGTGCAAGCGATATTCTGCAAAGTAATGGCATAATTTGGGTTGAAGGACCAAGTGATAGAACATACATAAATAACTGGATAAAACTTCTTGACAATAGTTTAGTTGAAGGATATCATTATTCAATTATGTTTTACGGTGGCAGATTGCTGTCTAACTTGTCATTTGACTATGACCTTATTAACAAAGAGCTTATACCACTTTTAAAGCTTAATAACAATTCGTTTGTTGTAATCGACCGAGATGGTAAAACTATTAACGCAAAACTGAACGATACTAAGACAAGAATTCAAAACGAAATAGGTGAAAACAAAGCTTGGATAACAAAAGGAAGGGAAATTGAAAATTACCTCTCAAATGATGCATTACAAAAATGGTTGAAAGAAGACTATAATATTGATTGCACATTTGACAATGAATTAAATACAAAATTAGAAGACAACATTTTTAAAATTGGTAAGGCAATAGAGAAAATACAATACAATTTAAATAAAAACAAATACGCAAATGAAATTGTAAAGTATATTGACAAAACTAACTTTGAAATTCTTGATTTAAAACAAAATCTTGATAATCTTATATCAACGATAAAAAGATGGAACAAGATATAAGTACAGCACACAACACGCGGTCATAAAACATAGCGGTTTCAGTGAGTTTGCAAGCTCAGTTCCCGCAGGCAAGTTCTTATCGGTTGATAGGTTTGCAGCCACGCACTCCGCTACGTTTCATACCGCCAAACGTTGGGCGCAAGCATAAAGAATAAAAGACTATACTGGTAAATTGAAAAAATGAAAAAGAAAATCCTGTTTGGACTGATACTAACCTCAATAATAAT
>NZ_JTLD01000067.1 GCF_000798815.1 Alistipes sp. ZOR0009
AATGGTGTTAAAGCTACATTCTCAACAACGAGTGGGTATGTCTCAGGCTTTACACCAACTTCACAAGTCAATTACGCAGATATTCCTGCTAGTGGTACAAAGTGGGCTGATTATGTTGGGAGTTCGAGTACTTCTGAATTTTATCTTTATTATTACACTATCAAATTTACGGTTTCAAATTCAACGCCTGCGAATACAATTATTCCAATTAACATTAGCATTACTGACGAAAATAGTAATACTTGGTCAAGTAGTTTTAATGTTACAGTGCAATAAAACAAGACGTGATTAAAACTGTATATGAATTGACAATAAGTTTCACTAAGCGCCGTTTAATAAAAGCATAAGATTTTCTATTCGAATAACCTCTACTAAAGTAGACTAAACAAACGCACGAGCCTCAACATAATCTGTTACTATGTCAAATATAGGAAGCAGCTAAGACCGCAATTGAACGGCAAAACGAGTAGAATCATACTAAAGTGCAGCCATAACAACGGCTGCACTTTAATTTTATTATTTTTAATTGCGGTTTGTAAACCGCAATTTTGCAGAGGCAAGCTACAATCAGAACGAAGCGGAGCAAAACTTCGACTAACCTTATGCGCTGATGTAGACTACAGCGAACAAGGAATTAAATTGCGGCGTACAGACTGCTACTTAATAGTTAGATAAATACAATGAAACAACAAGCTACCATTATTCATAAAAGTTTCAAATACAGCTATGATAGAAAACGAACTACGAATGTTGATTTTGATATTACAGAGGAAAATGGTAAAAAAGTAGCGAAAAATATTGCGCTCATTTCCAATTGGCGTGCTCATTACCCTCAAAGTCCAGAAATAGGCAAAAATGCTCGTGGTGAATATGTTTTCATCGAGAACGGCTGCTGGACTACCAATGGAGACATGCAACAAATCATAAAGCGAATTCTTCGGATGGTCGATGAAACCGAAGGTTGACAATGCAATAGGTTATTCTTGCTAAGGGTAGCATCATCGACATACCTGATTAAACAAGATTTCCAGCCTGCTATTAATGCGACTAAAAGCCACAACATTATAAAAGCGTAGGCAGAGCCAACACTTAGCGAAGGACTCAGTCTTCGACTAGCCTTACAGGCTGATGTAAACTACGCCGAGTTGAGAAGAAAAAACATAAAATTTGACAAATGAAAATCTATAGAATTGTACTAACTGTAGTGATTGTGTCTTTGTGTAACCTAGCGTTAGGTCAGGATTTACCAGCGATTGAAAGTACACATGAAGTAAATCTAGATGGGAAAAAGGAATTGATTAGAATTACCTACAATGATTCGTGCTATTATCTTAATGGTAAACAGATGCACACAATAAAATCAATTAAGGATTCAATCTGCCCAATAATAAAAAGTAAAAACATTGGCTATGTTGATATTCCCACAGGATATGTTTCTATTTATTTGAATAAAAAAACGAAAATATCGGTACTTGATTCAATTATAAATGAATTGCAAGGACTCAATCTTTTGACAGTCTACTATAAGCTTAGTGGCAAAGAAAACAATGGATATCTTTTAAGATTGCCTATTTCTTCTGAATTAAAGATTGAATATTTTAAAAATAATGGTTTTTACTATCCTGGTATTACAGAATGGATTAGTTGTTTAGTGGAAGAAAATAATGAAGATGAATGTGTTGAAGAAATTATTCAACCGATAAGTCTAGAAAAGCCCAAGGATATATTACTTAGATTAAGGAATAGTGAGATGAAAGGTTATGAAAATGACAATGATATTTATTTGTTAAAAGTAAACGGTGATAGTCTTATAATTGATGGTGCAAAGGTTAATTCAAAGTATATTTCCGATTCGATTAGCAATATTTTGGAAAAAGGAAACTATAGTTTTGTCATAGAAATGAGTTCGGATAATACTTATGACGACTATATAAGATGCTTGTATTATGTTATTAGCGAAATTGAAAGAAAAAGGGAAAAATATGCATTGAATTTAACTGAAAGTGGAAAAAATATGGACAACAGTGAATATGTTGTGAGAAGTAAATATCCAATTAGGTTACGATCTGTTTTCCCAAGTGATAGTAAATTTCTTAGTAACATTCGTTAATACTGTATGTACAAATGGGCTGTATTGTAATAATATAACAGCATGAAATACTACCTATTTACTCTTATTCTTCTTTCTGTAAGCTACAATGTGTTTTCGAGCGGTTATGAAATGGGTTTACTAGAGAGAACCAGGCATGCTAAAGATGTACTGGAAATACAGGTTATAAGTTCGAAGGATTCTTCTACTTGGATAACTTATCCAAACGGTTTTAACCGAAGGGAGACACATCGAATAGTTACAAAGTGCATTGTATTAAAAAGTAGCATTGCTAATCTAAAAGACACGGTAAGCCTTATCTTTGAATTGAGCGATTATTGCAATTATGACTCTCTTGGTAACTTAAACTATGGCATCTATCCTTACCTAATGCACTCTACTATGGAGTTTAATATGCAAAAGGGGGATATTTATTCGTGCTTGGTTAGGGTTCCGGATAAAAAGATATCGCAGCTTAGGGCTGATTCCATTTCCTACGAGGTGATGTGTAAAGAGCTATTTGGGGCAAAAAAGATTGTAGATTACTTGGAAAAGCGTTACCCAAAAGAGATATACAATCATTACAACTCGAAAGTGTTTTACTTTGTACAATCACCAGCAATAGATACAGTAGTATTTTATAATCCTATTAATAAAAGATTTACTTTGCTAGTAAACGACTCATTCAAGGAATCAGAAGAGATTGGTTTTGATGTAAGCAAGCGCTTGTTTTTCGATAGGGTATACTTTTATCAAATTATTGGATTAGATAAAACGTACGAATTAAGCAAGGATGATTTGTCAAACTTTGTAATGCCATCGAGAAACAGAACAACTAAAGGAATTCCCATTGTTAAGAAAAAGAAAACGTTTCTCAGTTAAGCGTAGCTACCTCGCTACGCTTGGTTAAGCAAGGCTTATAGCCTGCTATTAATGCACCTAAAAGCCATAACATTACAAAAACGTAGGCAGAGCCAACGCTTAGCTAGGGAAGCATTATTAAGAGAACAACCATCCTCAAAAGAGTCGCACTACTCGCTTCGCAAATCTCAAATCGCACATCGCACTACTCAATACTCAATACTCATATCTCATATCTCCCTACCATTTTCCTCTTTTAATTTTTCATTTAACAAACTCCATCCGGCAGCTTTGTCATAATAGAAAACCACCCTTCCATCCGTCAACACCCGTGGCGAAGCCACACATCAAACGGCGGAAATCCATGTTTGAGCAACACTCGGAAGGCAGTTTGTGACCAAATGAGAAAACGACAATCGTTCTACCACCGCAACACAAACCATCAAGAACCCATAAGCCGATGGTGCGAGTTAATTTTCGCCATGTTTTTTCGATTCCTTTTTTGCGCCAAAAAAGGAATGGCAAGAACATATTATAAGAGAATAAAAATCTAGTATATGTACAACTCTCGAAAAGGTGTCTATCATCTATAGGAGCCCCATAAATCAACAGTGAGGCCACAACATTACAAAAGACTAAGCAGAGCCAACGCTTAGCTAGGGAAGCATTATTAAGAGAACAACCATCCTCAAAAGAGTCGCACTACTCACTTCGCAAATCTCAAATCCCACATCGCACGACCCATTCTTCACTTTTTATTTTTCATTTTCCCTTTTCATAGAAAAAACTCTTACCGGTCACTGCCGCATATAAAGACCTCAAACCTTCCATCCGTCAACACCTGTGGCGAAGCCACACATCCAACGGCGAAAATCTATGTTTGAGCAACACTCGGAAGGCAGTTTGTGACCAAATGAGAAAACGACAATCGTTCTACCACCGCAACACAAACCATCAAGAACCCATAAGCCGATGGTGCGAGTTAATTTTCGCCATGTTTTTTCGATTCCTTTTTTGCGCCAAAAAAGGAATGGTAAGAACATATTATAAGAGAATAAAATCTAGTATATGTACAACTCTCGAAAAGTTGTCTATCATCTATAGAAACCCCATAAATCAACAGTGAGGCCACAACATTACAAAAGACTAAGCAGAGCCAACGCTTAGCTAGGGAAGCATTATTAAGAGAACAACCATCCTCAAAAGAGTCGCACTACTCACTTCGCAAATCTCAAATCCCACATCGCATATCGCACATCTCAAATCTCAAATCCCCATAAAGCGGATGTAGGCCTTTACCTCGGCGACGGTGTTAAGGGCCAGCTTGGTAAATATGTTATCGCGATGCTTCAGCACGGTGCCAAGGCTGTTGCAGCAGTGCTGGGCAATCTCCTGCGGCTTAAGACCCTGCCCTATAAACTGCAGGTGCTTTACCTCGGTGGCTGTAAGCCGTACCTTTTTGCTGGCATGCAGTATGTGCTGCTGGCGGGTGTCTACCAGGTAAACGCCGCTATGGCTAGCCTGCTGGTTTTTGCACTCCACCTGCTGCAGCACCAGCATGTAGCGCTGCTTGCAACCGCAGATACTCTCGATCAGCCGCAGCTTAAGCTGGGTGCGGCAGTAGGTACCCTCCTCGTTGGGCAGCAGAGCCTCTGCCACCAGCGCCAGCGGGAGCACTTCGTGCGTAGGCCTCCCCCCAAGCGAGGCGCTGGCCAGCGCCTGCAGCTCGGCAATGCGCCCTTGGGTGGTCGGTTCGGCCATGCCCTGTAGCTCCGATAAGGTTACCCGCCTACCCTGTAGATTCTTGAACCCGCAGCGGGGCTCGGCCAAGAAGAGAAACGGCTCCGAAAGCGAGGAGGAAAACGCCATCATGGCCGTGGAGAGGCAAACAATCTCCGAGAGCGCACCAAGCCATCGGCAGGGAATGGGAAAATGGGGACGGTTGCTGCAAATTGCGATGGAGCTATCGGGCTTAAGCATAGGCGTATAAATTGCCATGGCATATATTTATTATGGTAGATATGTTACATAATAGCGTACTGCGGTGAAGTTTTGGCCGGAGTGGCCCCCACGTATCCCATCGACAATAGCCACCTGTTGTGAAGGCGGCCTCAAAAAACTTTCCCCAATCAGTTTTCTGAGCTGTAAATTAGTAAAAAGGGGGCCTTATAGCTCTCCTTTGCCCATCTTTTTTAAAAAATAGGGTGGATACAGTACAAAATAGCATGGATAAAAGCAGGTAAACGGAAGTAGCCGCAAAAAGTCGCTCAGTAGTAAAGAATCCTTCCTCGGATATCTTAACGCTAGATAAAAGCGATTCGACCTTAGACGCCCCTTGGACAAAGGTACCCTCAACTCATTTCCTCCTTTTGGTAATTCATTTTTCATTACCCTCCACCCTTTTTCACGTCAGCCCTCCCCTTCCATCTGTCACCTCCATGGCGTCAGCCACACAACAAAATCTCATATCGCATATCTCATATCGCAACACCTGTTTTAGCAACACTCGAAAGGCAGCTCTTACCAAATGAGAGTTACTTTTTTGCGTCAAAAAAGTAACGTAAAAGTTAATACCAGCATGAAATCCTCCTGCTTTAGAATAAGCATATGAATGCAAGGAAGCATTATAAAAAAAGAACCATCAGCAAAAAGTCGCAAATC
>NZ_JTLD01000068.1 GCF_000798815.1 Alistipes sp. ZOR0009
CCGTTAAGCCCGCCAGCGCCGATGGTACTGCTACACCAAGCGGGAGAGTAGGTGGCCGCCAACCTTACAAGAGGCCTCGAACGAAAGTTCGGGGCCTTTTTTGGTTTATTCCCCCTCCTTACGGGAGGCTTTCCCTGAGCTACGTGTCCTACCCCCTCTGATCCGCTCCACGCGGCGCTGCTGGCCGCCCAAGGCGCTTGGGGGTGGGCTCCCTTTTCGGGCAAAAAGGGGGCGTTCTACGGCGGATTTAGCTCCCTATCTTTCCCCTTTAGTGCTACATCTTCGAATTTGGCGCATGCGGCCGGAGGCCGTACCGAACCCAGCTTAGCGAGGACGCTAAGCCGAGCGGTGGAAAGCCGACACCTGATACGGGTGTCCTTCGCTGTGATGCGATGCAGGAGGCTAGGCGGTTCGACTCCTACGGAGTCGGGTGCGGGTGGTCAGCCAGCTGGCTATAAACCTTAAATCCCGTAGGGATTTCGATAGCGGATTAATGCCAGCGCCATTAAGTGGTGTAGAAGAGAGTTCTGCAGCAGGTGCGACCCGATACGGGTTGATCTGGATTCTAAAGCATAGTAATTGTTCCGTATTTTTCCTTAGTTGTGCCTGAATCAGCTGAGCGAGGAGGGGCTAAGTTTGCATTTTCGTTCGCTACTCGGCCAGGACAGGAAAATGCAACTGCAGTTTTGCTCCCAGCTCCGCTAGAATAGGAAAATGCAACCGCAGTTTCGTGTCCAGCTCCGCTAGAATAAGAAAATGCAATCGCAGTTTCGTGTCCAGCTCCGCTAGAATAAGAAAATGCAATCGCAGTTTTGTGTCCAGCTGCGTTAGAGTGCGAAAATGCAACTGCAGTTTTGTTTCCAGCTGCGCTAGAGTGGGAAAATGCAAAAAGGATAGGTGTTTTTCCCTATCGAGGCTATTTCGAGGTAGGGTAGAGGCAGGCCGATGGCTGCCAAAGGCGCTAAGCTACCGGGTTGGCAGAAGGCCGCGTTAGGGATGGGAGCGGAAAGCCCGCAGCCCGAAGCGGAGCGTAGGGCGAGGACTTGCAGCGTACAGCCCGACCCGAAGGGGAACGCCCTGAAAAAATCAGCTACGTTGGGGGAAATTGGGCTGGTATGGGGCGCTTTGATGGGTGAATTGCTCTAGGTAGGGTTGCTGGGGATTGAGGGTGGATTTGATAGCCAGAATTGCATTTTGTCGGTAAAGGTGTGCTGTAGGCCGATAAGGTGGCTGACGATGGAGCCCGCTTGGGCAATCCAGGAGCTTATATTAAGGGCGTTTGGATGGGCAAAGGCGGCTTCGAGATAGATGAAGGCGATCATTTCGAGGAGTTCTTGGGGCTCGGGGTCTTCGGCAAAAAGGTGGGCTAGCTCGTCAGGTTTTAGCTCTTCTACAATATCGAGATTTTTATCGAGGGAGGCTGATACGAAGTGGTGCACCTCTTGGGCGATATGCTCCAGGCTTTTTTGCTCGCGGGCGGTAGCGACATTCGAAAAGGTATCGGTAAGGAGCTTTCGGATGGTGCTTAAGTCGGGAATTGGAGGTTCTTGCATGATGGTGCTTATGGGTGGATGATTTTGGGAATTGGCTATCCGAGTATTTTTCGGATGTACTGCTGCTTGCTCATGTGGTCGATGGAGATGCTTTTGCGGGTGGCGGAGATGTGATCGATGAGGCTGTTTACGGTAGCTAGCCGACGCTCCATCACCTCGCGTTGGGGGGCAACAATGCCTGCCTCGAAAAGGAGCATGGCTACCATTTCGACCTTTTCGGTGGGGTAGGGATCTTCGTCGAAAAGGGCAATAATGGCATCGGGATCGAGCTCTTCGAAGAAGGCGAGATTTTTCTCGAAGAAGGCGAGGAAGGTAACCTCGAGCTCGGAGTAAACTTGCTCGTAGTCCTGATTTTTGCGGGCGTTCACAATGCGATCTAATGCCAGAAAGAAGTTTTGCATTAGGCGTAGCAGGTAATCTTTTTCGTATCGAATGGCCATGGGTAATAATGTTAGAATTTGTAGCCGAGCTCGACCTTAACGCCGTAGTTCTCGGATATTACTTTGGATGAGGTGCGCTGCTGAAAGAGGCCTACGCCAAAGGAGAAACCTTCGTATCTGGCCGCCATATACCTTATGCTTTGCGATAGGTAGATTCCGAAGATAACGGTGCTGACGTTGTCGCCCTGCCAGTTGGCTAGCTTCTCGTTTCCTAGGGGGATTTGGGCACCTAGGTTGAGCCATAGCCGCTTTTTGATGGCGTAGAAGGCTTCTGCTCCTACCTTTACGTAGTAGGTGGAGCTGGTTTGGTACAGTTTAGCCCGCTGGGTGTAAAAATCCTCGATGAAATCGGCCGAGAAGGTGAGCGGGATAGCCATTCGACCCCAGCTGTACAACCCATGCACAAAGTAGGTGGCGCTCCAACCTCGAGCGCTATTCCCCATGATGGCGGACACGGTAGCCATTTCGTCGAGGTTGTAGTAGCTTAGGTATTCGGTGGTGCTCTTTATTTGGGGCTTACCCGTAATTGGAGATACCAGCTTGGTAGACCTGCGTCCTCCAATATTTAGAAGCGAGTCGGGAAGTTCTCCGTTGGGGGCTGGAGCCTGGCCTACGGCGCTAGCCGAGACTATCAAGGCCGAAATCCAAAATAGTAGCTTACGCATGAATGGTTTCTATTAGAGTGTTTCACCACTATGCAATATAGCAATTTTAAGCTATAAGCTAAACAATCTTTTCTCTCCATTTCCCAAATCGCAGGTAGAGCAGGCAAACAATTAGCATGTAGCCAGAGTAGAAGGTTTCGATAAACCACATGGTGGTTACGTTGGCGTTTAGGTGTACGGTAAGGATGTACGCTAGCACTATGTACAGCGCAATGTCGGAGAATTCGAGACCAAAGGCAATGAGCGTGTTTCCGGTTCCCGAAATGGCCATGAAGGCGATAAATCCAAGCGACATGATTATTGATCCGAGCATTACCACCTTAACAACAGGCAGCGTTGCTGCAATTAGGTTGGCATCGGTGGTGTAGAAACCTATAATTTGGTGAAGAAATGGGTAAGACAGGCATACGATGAGAAAAACACCGCTAAAGCTTAGCAGCATCGAGCGGCGAACTAGTATGGGAACACGCTCGAATCGCTTTTCGCCCATTAGGAAGCTAACGAGGCTGTTGGTTGCTTCGGCAAATCCCCAGATGGGAACCATCATGGTTATGTATAGGCTGCGAACGATGTTGGATATGGCCAGCGAACGTTCTCCCATCCTTTCGATAATAAGGAAGATCACAAACCAAGCGCTGAACGATATCAGGTGCTGCAGCATCATGGGGGAGGCTATCTTTAGTATTTCGCCTACTATTTTGCTTTTAAAGTAGCGCAGCTTAACCAGCGAGAACTTGGTGAAGTAGCGGTTGTAGATGGTGAATCCAAGGATGATGATGAACCCTACCAGCTCGGAGATAACGGATGCCATTGCGGCACCAACAAACCCGTAGGCAGGTAGCCCCAGCTTACCAAATATAAGCGCATAGTTTAGGATTATGTTGAGTCCAACGGTGGTAGAGGTTACTGCGATAAGCACCTTGGTGTTGGCTGTTGCCACGTAAAAGGCGCGGAATAGGAGCATGAAGGCAGCAAAGAAGAGACCCCAGATGCGCACCTGCACAAAATCGCCAACGAGCGTGGCAATATCGTGGTTGCTGACAAGGTTGGTTATAAGGCTTGGAGCCGCCATCTTGATGGAGACAAACACAACGGTAACTATTGCGAAGAGCAGGAAGAAGGCGTTGGAGAAGGTACGGCCAATTTCGTTGGGGCGATCTTCGCCAAAGCGGCGGGCCATAATAATTTGGTTGCCGATGGTAAAGCCGTTTATCACCATAATAATGGTAAGGTAAATAAGCACGCCAAGGGCTCCTGCTGCGAGCTCCAGCTCTCCAAGTCGTCCAACGAAGACGGTGTCGGTGATGTTGAGTATGGTTTGGCTAACGCTGCCGATAATAATGGGGTAGGCTATGCGCCAAATATTGCCGTATGATATTTCGTCTTTCATAGGTTGCAAAGGTACAAGAATTCTTTTGAGTGGTTGGCTGCCGGTGCGAACGCATAAAAAAAGGCGAACCAAATGGTTCGCCTTGTGGTGCTATTTTTCTTTTATGCAGTACTTCTTGAGTATGGTATAGGCCTCTTTTATGCCCAGCTCGCCCGACTTGCTGATGTCGAGACACCCCTTGTTGGTATCCTTAAGGTAGATCTGAACCAAACCTCGATTAAAGTAGGCATCGGCTAGGTACGGATACTGCTCTATGGCCTTGGTGTAGCTCTGTATGGCATCGGGCATGCGGTTAGCAAGGGTGTAGATGTTACCCATGTTGTAGTATACGTAGGCATAGTCGGGCAGCAGCTTTGCCGCCTTGTTTAGATCGTCCAAAGCCTGATCGTAGTTGTAAACCGTAACCTCCACCTTGGTTTTGGTTCCGGCAGCTGCGCTGCTGTTCGATGTCCCAGTTCCCTTTTCGTCCAGTATTACGGGTTGAATGTTGTTTTCTATGGATGAAACAAAGTCAACCATTTCGGCCTGAAGGGTGCTGCGGTTGATGTAGGCGTAGCCGTTTTTGGGATTGGCCTCTATGGCCTTTCCGTAGGTACCTATCGATTTGGTAAACATGTTTTGGTTACCCTCCACTACCGCTTCGAGGAAGTCGGATAGGGCAGGGACACGCTTACCCTCTTCGGCTGCGTAGCGCTTTAGGCTATCTATCCCTGCGGCAGAATACTTTATGGGCGTGTTGGTAAGCGTTAGCTGCTTGCCGTTTATGCTGTTTCGGAACTTATCGTAGGTGGGGTAGAAGTACGACTTCTGAATTTGAGGTAGCGTGTCGATATCCATTATGGCGATACGGAACAGCGGCCTTAGCTTAATATCCACCTGACGGTTGATGAGCATGTCGTCGTCCGCTAGGCTGGCATCGAACGATAGCATGGCGTTAAACTTCTTGCTGGTATCGGCGTATACCGAGAAGGTGCTGTCGTTTAGTCGCGAGCGGTACTCCTTTATCTTTCGGGTTGCAATATCGTAGTCGCGCTTTGCGCCCGACATGTCGTTTAGCTTGCGCTTAATAAACGATCGGTTCATGTAGGCGTTGGCAAAGTCGGGGTAAAGGTTGATAGCCCTACCGTAATCCTTTACGGCATCCTGCAGCATTCCCAGCTCGGCCAGCACGCCAGCACGGTTGTAGTAAACCAGCACGTTTTTAGGGCTCAGCTTTGCCACCTCGTCGTAATCTTTTACCGAGTTGTTAAGGTCGCCAACCTGCGAGCGGAGTATGGCCCGGTTGTAGAGCATCACGGGGTTTTTCGGATCGAGCTTAATGGCCTTGTTAAAGTCGGCCATGGTGCTGTTGTAGCGCTTCATTTCGTAGTAGGCCAACCCTCGGTTAAAGTAGGCCGTAGAGTTGGTGGTATCTATTTCGATGGCCTTGTTGAAATCTTTTAGGGCATCCTGCATCTTTTTTTGAAGGGATAGCACGCGGCCACGCTTCATGTAGGCATCCTGGTTGTTAAAATCGAGCGAGATGGCTCGGTTGTAGTCGTCTAGCGCCTTGGTGGTATCCTTCATGAAGAGGTAGGTGCTTCCCCTGTTTACGTAGGCGTCGCTCACCTTGGGTTCGCTCTTTATGAACTTGTTAAAATCGTCGATTGCCTTTTCGAACTGCTGCGACATGAAGTGGGTTACCCCGCGACTATAGTAGATGCCGGGATACTCGGGGCGCAGCAGGGCTGCCTGGTTCAAGTCGTTGATGGCCGATTCGGTGTTACCCATGCGGGCAAGGGTGATGGCCCTATAGTGGTAGGCCTGCGTGTAAACGGGGTTTAGGCGGATGGCCTCGCTGAAATCCTCGTTAGCACCAATGAGGTCGCCTAGGTTAAACTTGGCTATCCCCCTAAAAAAGAAGGCCTCGTGTAGGGTCTTGTCGGTTTTGATGAGAACGTTAAAGTTCTCTATGGCATCGGTGTATTTGCTGTCTATCAGGTTCTGCCTTCCGTTGAAGAAAAAGTAATCCTTGTCTATTTGGGCCGAGGCTAAGCTGTGGCTAAGCAGGACAATGATGATGGAGGCAGTTATTGTTTGTAGTATTCTCACGTTTGTAGTTTTTGTATGTGAGTAGTTGCTTGTCGCGTCTATTTAGAGGTTCACTTCCTTCACTTTTCGCATTATTCTAAGTATGAGCGCCTGCTTGCGCCGTAGCTTACCGTTAGGGTCGCCCGGATCGCGCTTTAGGGGGCTCGGTAGCGTGGCGGCCAGCAGCGCGGCTTGGCTTTTGGTGAGCTTGTCGGCATCCTTTTCGAAGTAGAACTCCGAGGCCGACTGCACGCCGTAAACCCCATTGCCCAGCTCAACAATATTGAGGTAGGCCTCCATGATTCGCCGCTTCGACCACGTTAGCTCTATCAGTACCGTAAAGTAGGTTTCTAGCCCCTTTCGAACCCAGGTTCGGGCTGGTACTAGGAACACGTTTTTGGCGGTTTGCTGCGATATGGTGCTTCCTCCTCTAATCTTTTTCGACTTTTTTGAGTTATGCTTCAACGCCCTTTCGATGGCAACAAAATCGAACCCGTAGTGCTCCGGAAACTTGTTATCTTCCGATGATACCACCGCCAGCACCATGTTGGGGCTAATGTTGCTGTACGAATTCCAGTTGCGCTTGGCCACCGGGAACTCTCCATCAAAAGCCTGCTCTACCGAGCGAATAAGCATTAGCGGCGTAAAGGTAATGGGTACAAATCCAAGTACGAGCACTGAAAATATGGATGTGCTGAAGAAGAATAAGATGAAAAACTTTACACCTCTTTTGAATTTTGTCATTGGTCGTACTTTCTGGCTCATCTACTTATAAAAATGCGATTTGTCCACAAAAATATAAAAACACCGTATCTATAAAAGCATTTACGGGTGTCATTACAAAATTAATGTCAGAAACTTCAACCTTTTCTTCTTTTGCGCTT